>NZ_JBICII010000004.1:0-4504 GCF_043101865.1 Pseudomonas sp. zjy_15 | reverse complement strand
AGATCGCGCCCAGTATGCGCAACCCTTTGGCGGCAGTAACGGTGGGGCGGTTGGCCGCGATGCCTTCCAGGCAGCAATGGGCCAGCCAGGCAAAGGCCATGGCCTCGACCCAATCCGGGTCCACACCATGGGCGCCAGTGCTGGCGACATGGGCTTCGGGTAACAACTGACCGAGGCGGGCCATCAGCGCACCGTTACGTGCGCCACCACCACATACAAGAAGCGCTTCTGTGGCTTGCTGGGCGTTGCTCAACGACTCGATGATGCTGCGAGCGGTCAGCTCCAGCAGTGTTGCCTGTACGTCTTCGTCGCGGTAAACGGGTAGGCGGGCCAGGTGAGCATCCAGCCAAGGCAGGTTGAATACCTCGCGGCCGGTGCTCTTCGGGCCGCTGTCGGCGAAGAACGGGTCGCTGAGCAACGCGTTGAGCAAGCTGGCTTGCACAACCCCTGAGGCAGCCCAGGCACCATCGGTATCGTAGGCCTGGCCAAGTTTTCGCTCGATCCAGGCGTCCAGCAGCACATTACCCGGGCCACAGTCGAAGCCGTGGACCGGTTTATCGTGTTCGATCAGGCTCAGGTTGCTGAAGCCGCCCACGTTCAGGATTGCCAGTCGCTGGCCAAGGTGGCTGAACAGGGTTTCGTGGAAGGCAGGCACCAGCGGCGCGCCTTGGCCGCCGGCTGCCACATCGCGGCGGCGGAAGTCGGCGACCACACTGATGCCAGTAAGCTCGGCGAGCAGCGCCGGGTTGCCGATCTGCACGGTAAAACCACGTGCCGGCTCGTGGCGGATGGTCTGGCCGTGGCTGCCAATGGCGCGGATGGCTTCCGCCTTCAGGCCTTGGCGAGCCAGCAATTGGTGGATACCTTCGCCTGCCAGGCTAGCCCAGCGGTTTTCTGCCAGCGCCGCACGTGCGATCTCGTCAGGGCCGCTGCTGCACAGGGCAAGCAGCTCCTGACGCAAGTCGTTGGGCATTGGCAGGTAATGGGTGGCGAGCAGCTCAAGCTGCTCGCCTTGTTCGATCAGGGCAATGTCCAGGCCATCAAGGCTGGTGCCGGACATCACCCCCAGATAGAGCGCCATGGCTTAGCGCTTGTTCGCTGCGAGCAGAGTTGCCTTTTCCTGGTCCATACGGGCAATCAGTGGTTGGCTCTGCTGCAAGAAGCGCTGGCGCTCGTTTCTGGCGATCGGGTCGGCCATCGGCACTTTCTGACTCAGCGGATCGACGTGCACGCCGTTGACCTGAAACTCGTAGTGCAGGTGTGGGCCGGTAGACAGGCCAGTGGTGCCAATATAGCCAATGATCTGGCCCTGCTTGACCGTGCTGCCGGTCTTGATGCCCTTGGCGAAGCCTTGCATATGGCCATACAGCGTCTTGTAACGGTTACCGTGCTGGATAATCACGGTATTGCCGTAGCCGCCTCGGCGACCGGCCAGTTCGATACGGCCGTCACCAGCTGCCTTGATCGGTGTGCCGCGGGGAGCTGCGTAGTCGACGCCCTTGTGGGCGCGGATCTTGTTCAGGATCGGGTGCTTGCGGCCGGCGGAAAAGCGCGAGCTGATGCGGGCGAAGTCGACCGGGGTACGGATGAAGGCCTTGCGCAGGCTGTTGCCGTCGGCGGTGTAGTAGCTAGTGTTGCCCTGCTTGTTGGTATAGCGCACGGCGGTATAGGTCTTGCCGCGGTTGGTGAAGCGGGCGGACAGGATATTGCCGGTACCGACAACCTTGCCGTCTATCACTTTCTGCTCATAGACCACGTCGAATTCGTCGCCCGGGCGAATATCCTGAGCGAAGTCGATGTCGTAACCCAGCACGCGGGCCAGGCTCATGGTCATGCTGTGGGACAGGCCGGCGCGTTGGGCTGATGCCGACAGCGAACTCTTGATCACACCGTGGGCATAGGCGGTACGCACCACCGGCTTGCTGACTTCACGATTGAAGGTGTAGCCCTTGGCAGTCTTGGTCAGGTGAATGGTTTCGAGGCTGCTGACCTTGCTGCTCAGGCTGGCCAGTTGGCCATCCTTGTCGAGCTCGAACTGCAGCACTTGGCCGTGCTTGAGCTGGCTGAACTGCTTGGCCTGCTTGTTACTTGCCAGCAGGTCATGCACTGCATTGGCCGGCAGGCCAACCTTGGCGAACAGGGTTGACAGTGTATCGCCACGGGCCACGGTGATCTCGCGGTGGCCTGGTTCTTTGGTAGCTTCGGCGGCCGGGGCTTTCTGTTCGGCCTTCTGAGTCTCGGGGGCTGCGTCTTCGATCTGGACGAAAGGCGAGGTTTGCCCGCGTTCTGCCTGCACCAGTGGCGCAGCACGGGTCTCGTCTTTCAACTGCTCGGCAGGGCTCTCCAGCTCGAGGTTGAGGGTGGTTTTCTTGGCTTCCACTTCGCTGGATGGAAATACCAGTAGAGCCAAGCTGAGCAGGGCGGCAATGCCGCTGGCGGCCAACAGATGGCTTTTCGGATAAAGCGGGGGCGCTTTAGGCGGTTCGTTGGTCATAGGCAAGGTGACTTTGAAAAAGTGAAATGGAAAAGATGAATGACATGATGAAGATGAAATAACTGTATAAAATATAACCAAATCCATTTTCACGCAAGGGCGCGTAGACGCCGCAAGCCTGTCCCCGGGTCACATTCCTTTGCGAAACTTGTATTTGACAGCCGATCTTGTATGGTTGGCTCCCCCTGAATCTGAGCCTTGCGGGTTTGTCTATGAAGTCGGTTGAAGAGCAGCTGGCGCTTATCAAGCGCGGTGCGGAAGAAGTACTGGTCGAGTCGGAACTGGTGGAGAAGCTCAAGCGCGGCCAGCCTCTGCGCATCAAGGCTGGCTTCGACCCGACTGCACCTGACCTGCACCTGGGTCACACGGTGCTGATCAACAAGCTGCGTCAGTTCCAGGAGCTGGGTCATCAGGTCATCTTCCTTATCGGTGATTTCACCGGCATGATCGGCGACCCCAGTGGCAAAAGTGCCACCCGCCCGCCGCTGACGCGTGAGCAGGTGCTGGATAACGCCGAGACTTACAAGCAGCAGGTGTTCAAGATCCTCGATCCTGCCAAGACCGAAGTCGCGTTCAACTCCACCTGGATGGACAAGCTGACCCCCGCTGACTTCATTCGTCTGGCGTCGCAGTACACTGTGGCGCGCATGCTGGAGCGTGACGACTTCGACAAGCGCTACACCACCAATCAGCCGATTGCCATCCACGAGTTCCTCTACCCGCTGGTGCAAGGCTACGACTCGGTGGCGCTGAAGGCGGATGTAGAGCTGGGTGGTACCGATCAGAAGTTCAACCTGCTGATGGGGCGCGAGCTGCAGCGCGCCTATGGTCAGGAAGCGCAGAACATCGTGACCATGCCACTGCTCGAAGGGCTCGACGGCGTGAAGAAGATGTCCAAGTCGCTGGGTAACTATGTCGGCATCCAGGAAGCGCCGGGGGTGATGTACAGCAAGCTTGTGTCTATCCCGGATACCCTGATGTGGCGTTACTTCGAGCTGCTGAGCTTCCGTTCGATGGAAGAAATCGAGCAGTTCCGTACCGACGTCGCCAACGGCGCCAACCCGCGTGACATCAAGATCAAGTTGGCGGAAGAAATTGTGGCGCGCTTCCATGGTGAGGAGGCTGCGGCCAGTGCTCACCGTGCTGCCGGTAACCGTATGAAGGAAGGCGAGCTGCCGGAGGACTTGCCGGAGATCGAAGTGGCTGCGGCGGAAGACCTGCCAATTGCTGCGGTGCTGAACCGGGCTGGTCTGGTCAAGAACTCGGCACAGGCGCGAGACTTGCTGAATAGCGGCGCGGTGAAAGTTGATGGTGCAGTGGTCGACAAGGACTTCATGTTTGTCCTTGGTGCTACCCATGTGTGCCAGGCGGGCAAGAAGTCGTTTGGCCGGGTTACCCTCAAGGCTGAGTGATTGCCTGGATGGTGTAGCTATATAGAAGCGGGGAGGCCGGTAGGCCTCCCCGCTTTGTTTTTGGGGTTTGGTGGTTGCTGTTGTAGGGGGAGGGGGCTGTTTTGAGAGGGTGTTGGCGGTGAGATGTGTCCGCCACAACCCTTGCAGTGCCGGTGAGATCGAGCGCCGCCCGCGCGGCGCTTCGCGGGTAAACCCGCTCCTACGTTTGTTTCGGGCCAATTATGCCTGTGGGATTCGCGCGCGAACGCCTTGGTGCCTGTCTCGATATCGCGGCGTACCAACAAGGCGGCCGCGCGCGCCTGGCACAGGAGGGACTGGCCCGAAACAAACGTAGGAGCGGGTTTACCCGCGAAGCGCCGCGCGGGCGGCGCTCGATCTCACCGGCGCAGAAACTGTTGTGGCGAACACTTGGCAGCCCCGATACGGTCTTTTCCCCTTATATTTCACTTTCTTGAAATTAAAGGTTGACGCCCTCTCGAATCCCCTTATAATGCGCCCCACTTCCAGCGACAACGGAACGACAAACTCCTTGAAATTCAATGAGTTAGACAATTCTGAAGGTGCTGTAAGGGCTACGATCAAATGATCGAAAGCGGTT
>NZ_JBICII010000049.1:0-2152 GCF_043101865.1 Pseudomonas sp. zjy_15 | reverse complement strand
CATCAAGGCAGTTCGCGGCTACGGTAGAACGCGGTCAGTACCTTCACCAGGTGCGCCAGGTCATGGCTGCCGCACAGCTCGCGAATGGAGTGCATGGCAAAGGTCGGCAAACCGATATCCACCGTGCGCACACCCAGGTGGCTGGCGGTGATCGGCCCGATGGTCGAGCCACAGCCCATGTCGCTGCGCACCACAAAGCTCTGCACCGGTACTTCCTCGGCCATGCACAAGTGGCGGAAGAACCCGGCAGTCTCGCTGTTGGTGGCGTAGCGCTGGTTGTTGTTCACTTTGATCACGGGCCCGGCGTTGAGCTTCGGCCCGTGGTTGCCGTCATGCTTGTCGGCGTAGTTGGGGTGCACGCCGTGGGCGTTGTCGGCCGACACCATCAGCGAGCGCTGGAGGGTGCGCACATAGGTGTCGCCATCGGGCAGCAGGCGCTGCAGGGTCTGCTCCAGCATTGGGCCATCGGCACCGCAGGCCGAGCAACTGCCGACTTCTTCGTGGTCGTTGCACACCAGTACACAGGTTTCGTCGCTGTCGGCGGCCAGCAGGGCCTGCAAACCGGCGTAGCACGACAGCAGGTTGTCCAGGCGGGCGCCGGCGATGAAGTCGCCATTCAGGCCGATCAGCGCGGCGTCCTGCGTGTCGTAAAAGCTCAGCTCGTAGTCCAGCACCACGTCGGCGATCAATTCGTGCTCGCGGGCCAGTTGCTCGGTGAGCAGGGCGCGGAAGTCGATGCGTTCGTCACCGGCCACTTGGGCGAGGATGGGGGGCAGTTCATTCTGCGGGTTGATCGCCCAGCCTTCGTTGGCGGTGCGGTTCAGGTGGATCGCCAGGTTGGGGATGATCGCGATTGGCAGCTTGAAGTCGATCAGCTGGCTTTCGACCTTGCCGTCACGGCGGTAGGTGACGCGGCCGGCCAGCGACAGGTCGCGGTCGAACCAGGGGGCCAGCAACGCGCCGCCATACACTTCCACGCCCAGTTGCAGGAAGCCCTGGCGCTGCAGCTCGGGCTGAGGCTTGACCCGCAAGCACGGGCTGTCAGTGTGGGCGCCGACCATGCGGATGCCATTGAGCAGCGGCGACTGCTTGCCCAGTTTGATGGCGATGATTGAAGAATCGTTGCGGGTGACGTAGTAGCGGCAGCCGGCCTCAGGGTCCCAACTGTCGCGCTCGTCCAGGCGCTTGTAGCCGGCCGCCTCAAGGCGCTGGACCAGGCTGGCGGTGGCATGGAAGGGCGTGGGGGAGGCCTTGAGAAAGTCGATAAGGCCGGTATTCAGTGCATCGCGCATAGCTCACTCCAGACAGCAGTGGCGCGAGTTTAACGCACAATGTCGACAATTTGTGTCTGCATCTTCGCGGCTAAAGCCGCTCCCACAGGTATTACACAGCCCCTGAGAGCAGCGCGGTCCCTGTGGGAGCGGCTTTAGCCGCGAAGAGGCCGGTACAGGCCCTGCGAAATCAGAACGGCGCCGGGCACTCGAACTTCAACCGCTGCCCGGACACCGGGTGGGTGAAGCTCAGCATCGAGGCATGCAGGCACAGCCGCTCATGGGCCGCCAGGGCTTGCGGGTTGGCATACAGCCGATCACCCAGCAGCGGGTGCCCGATCGACAGCATGTGCACGCGCAACTGGTGCGAACGCCCGGTAATCGGCGTCAACTCCACCCGACAGTAATCGCCGCAGCGCTCGACGATACGCCAGAAGGTCAGGGCGTGCTTGCCCTGCTCGTGGTCCACCACGTGCCGTGGTTTGGTCGGTGGGTCGTAGCGCAGCGGCAGGTCGATGCTGCCGCTGTCCAGCGCCGGCTGGCCCCAGCACAGTGCGGTGTAGGCTTTTTCCGTTTCACGGTCGTGAAACTGGCGCGACAGCTCGCGGTGGCTGTCGGCATCGCGGGCCAGCAGGATGATGCCGGAGGTTTCCCAGTCCAGACGGTGCACGATCAGCGCATCGGGGTAGCCGTTTTCCTGCAGGCGGGTGATCAGGCAGTCCTTGTTGTCCTCGGCACGGCCAGGGACCGACAGCAGCAGGGTCGGTTTGTTGATCACCAGGATGGCAGCGTCTTCGAAGAGGATCTGGACATTCGACAGCGGCATTGCAGGTCTCACGAAAATAGCGTTAAACGCTGGGGCCGCTTTGCGGCCCTTCGCG
>NZ_JBICII010000048.1:0-16773 GCF_043101865.1 Pseudomonas sp. zjy_15 | reverse complement strand
TGTCCACCATTGATCAGGTGTAGGAGCGGGTTTACCCGCGAATACGGTGGTGGCGGCAACGGTGAACGACGGGTGGAGATTGGCCAGCAGGGCCGGCCTCTTCGCGGGTGAACCCGCTCCTACACGACGGTCTGTGTCCAACCACCGCTGTGTGTCCACCACCGATCTGCGTAGGAGCGGGTTTACCCGCGAATGCGGTGGCGGCGGAGACGGTGAACGGCGGGTGGAGATTGGCCAGCAGGGCCGGCCTCTTCGCGGGTAAACCCGCTCCTACGGGCGACCGCGCAGGCCTTTCGCATTTTTTACCCGCAAAAAAGGCCGGCAAAAGCCGCCCAAGCCTCATTGACAACACACAGAACCACCGCCAATAATCACTCAAGTCATACGACAACCTACAACAACTAACAACAAGAGCCGGCCATGACCACTACCCCCTTCAATCGCCTGCTGCTCACCGGAGCCGCAGGCGGCCTGGGCAAGGTCCTTCGCGAACGCCTGCAAGGCTACGCCGAGGTCCTGCGCCTGTCTGACATCAGCCCCATGGCCCCGGCCGCGGGCCCGCACGAAGAAGTCATTACCTGTGACCTGGCCGACAAGGCTGCGGTGCATGCCCTGGTCGAAGGCGTAGACGCCATCCTCCACTTTGGTGGGGTTTCTACCGAACACGCCTTCGAAGAGATTCTCGGCCCCAACATCTGCGGCGTGTTCCACGTGTACGAGGCGGCGCGCAAGCACGGGGTCAAGCGCATCATCTTCGCCAGCTCCAACCACACCATCGGTTTCTATCGCCAGGATGAGCGCATCGACGCTCACGCGCCGCGCCGTCCCGACAGCTATTACGGGCTGTCCAAGTGCTACGGCGAAGATGTGGCCAGCTTCTACTTTGACCGCTACGGCATCGAGACCGTCAGCATTCGCATCGGCTCGTCGTTCCCGCAGCCACAGAACCTGCGCATGCTCTGCACCTGGCTGAGTTACGACGACCTGGTGCAGCTGATCGAACGCGGGCTGTCCACCCCCGGCGTTGGTCACACCATTGTCTATGGCGCCTCCGACAATCGCACCGTGTGGTGGGACAACCGCCATGCCGCGCACCTGGGCTATGTACCCAAGGACAGCTCCGAAACCTTCCGCGCTGCCGTGGAGGCCCAACCGGCACCCGCCGCCGATGACCCGAGCATGGTCTACCAGGGCGGCGCTTTCGCCGTGGCCGGCCCGTTCAACTGACCCCAAGCCAAGAGGCATGGCATGAACTGCGAACTGATCGTCGACGCCCGCAACGGTACCGGCGAAAGCCCTGTGTGGCACCCCGGTGAACAGGCCTTGTACTGGGTAGACATTCCCGCTCGCCAGTTGCATCGCTGGCAAGCGGCCGATGGCAAACACCAGTGCTGGCAGGGCGACGAGATGCTGGCCTGCATCGCCCGCAGCGGTCAGGGTTGGATTGCGGGCATGGAAAGCGGCATCTTCCAGCTCCAGGCCAGGGCGGACGGCAGCCTGGACAGCCGGCTGCTCAGCAACGTGCAGCACGCTCAGGCCGGCATGCGCTTCAACGATGGCCGCTGCGACCGTCAGGGCCGCTTCTGGGCCGGGACCATGCTGCTGGACATGCAGCAAGGTGCCCACGTGGGCGCGCTGTACCGGCAGGACGGCAAAGGCCAGCTGCACCTGCAGCAGGACGGCATGATCGTGCCCAACGGCCTGGCCTTCAGCCCCGACGGCACGCGCATGTACCTGTCCGACTCGCACCCGAACGTGCAGAAGGTGTGGGCTTTCGACTACGACATCGACAGCGGCACACCGCACAACAAACGGCTGTTCATCGACATGCGCGACTACCCCGGCCGCCCGGATGGCGCCGCCATTGACCAGGACGGCTGCTACTGGATCTGCGGCAACGACGCCGGGCAGATCCACCGTTTCACCCCCGAAGGTCGCCTCGACCGATCACTCAGCGTGCCGGTGAAAAAGCCGGCGATGTGCGCCTTTGGCGGCGCCAGCCTGGACATTCTGTACGTCACCTCGATCCGCCCCACTGGCATCGACCTGCGCGACCAGCCCCTGGCTGGCGGGGTATTTGCCCTCGACCCTGACACCAAGGGCCTGGAGGAACCTGCCTTCCGGGGCTGACGCCCCCTAGCCATACCCACACTTGCACCCACGAAACCAGATAATAAAAACCACGGAGTTTCATCATGACGTTCAAACGCAAGCTGCTCCTTGCCGTACTCCCGTTCGCCTTCAGCGTGTCCATGCCTGCTTCGGCGCTGGACATCAAGTTCGCCGAGATTCACCCGGCCGGGTACCCGACCGTGGTCGCGGAACAGAACATGGGTAAAAAGCTGGAGGACGCCAGCAATGGCGAAATCACCTTCAAGATGTTCGCCGGCGGCGTGCTGGGATCGGAGAAGGAAGTGATCGAACAGGCTCAGATCGGCGCCGTGCAGATGACCCGCGTCAGCTTAGGGATCGTCGGCCCGGTGGTGCCGGATGTGAACGTGTTCAACATGCCGTTCGTGTTCCGCGACCATGATCACATGCGCAAGATCATCGACGGCGAGATCGGCCAGGAAATTCTCGACAAGATCACCAATTCCGATTTCAACCTGGTAGCCCTGGCCTGGATGGATGGCGGCTCGCGCAGCATCTACACGAAAAAGCCGGTGCGCAGCCTGGAAGACCTCAAGGGCATGAAGATTCGCGTACAGGGCAACCCGCTGTTCATCGACATGATGAACGCCATGGGCGGCAACGGCATCGCCATGGACACCGGGGAAATCTTCAGTGCCCTACAGACTGGCGTGATCGATGGTGCCGAGAACAACCCGCCCACGCTGCTTGAGCACAACCACTTCCAGAGCGCCAAGTACTACACCCTCACTGGCCACCTGATCCTCCCGGAGCCGGTAGTGATGTCCAAGACCACCTGGAACAAGCTCAGCCCCGAGCAGCAGGCGCTGGTGAAGAAGGTGGCGCGTGAAGCACAGATGGAAGAGCGCGCGCTGTGGGATGCCAAGACCGCCGCCAGCGAAGAGAAGCTCAAGGCCGCCGGTGTCGAGTTCATTACCGTCGACAAGAAGCCGTTCTACGACGCCACCGCTTCGGTACGCGAAAAATACGGCGCGCAGTACGCCGACCTGATGAAACGTATCAACGCTGTCCAGTAACCGCGCCCCTTCCCGAACGACCTCGGCAGCGCGGCGCCCGCCGCACTGCCGCTTTGGTGATGCCCATGAAAAACCTGTTCCTGCGTGTGAACGACACGCTGTACTGCACCTGCACCTGGGTTGCCGGCCTGTCGATCCTGACCATGTCGCTGATCATTCCGTGGGGCATCTTCGCCCGCTACGTGCTCGGCACCGGCGCCAGCTGGCCGGAGCCAGTCGCCATCCTGCTGATGGTGGTGTTCACCTTCGTCGGCGCCGCCGCAAGCTACCGGGCCGGGGCACACATGGCGGTGACGATGATCACCGACCGCCTGCCACCGCTGCCGCGCAGCCTGGCCGCGCTACTGGTGCAAGTGCTGATGATTCTGGTGTGCGTGTTCATGACCTACTACGGCACCAAGCTGTGCATCACCACCTGGAACCAGTTTCTGGCGTCACTGCCGGGGGTGCGGGTGGGCATGACCTATGCGCCGATCCCGATCGGTGGCGTGCTGACCCTGGTCTTTGTGCTGGAAAGGCTCCTGCTGGGCGATCAGAGCCACCGCAAGGTAGTGCGCTTCGACCACCTGGAAGAAAACGAAGGAGCAGCATAAATGGATGCGTTCATTCTGTTGGGCAGCTTCATTGCGCTTATTCTGCTGGGCATGCCAGTGGCCTACGCCCTGGGCCTGTCGGCGTTGATTGGCGCCTGGTGGATTGACATCCCGCTGCAGGCGATGATGATCCAGGTGGCCAGTGGGGTTAACAAATTCTCGCTGCTGGCGATTCCGTTCTTCGTGCTGGCCGGCGCGATCATGGCCGAAGGCGGTATGTCACGGCGGCTGGTGGCGTTTGCCGGGGTACTGGTGGGCTTCGTGCGTGGCGGGCTGTCGCTGGTCAACATCATGGCCTCGACCTTCTTCGGCGCGATTTCCGGCTCGTCTGTGGCGGACACCGCGTCGGTGGGTTCGGTGCTGATCCCGGAGATGGAGCGCAAAGGCTACCCGCGCGAGTTCTCCACCGCCGTGACCGTCAGCGGCTCGGTACAGGCGCTGCTGACTCCGCCCAGCCACAACTCGGTGCTGTACTCGCTGGCGGCGGGCGGTACGGTTTCCATTGGCTCGCTGTTCGTGGCAGGTGTGATGCCCGGGTTGCTGTTGAGCGCCGTGATGATGGGCCTGTGCCTGATCTTTGCCAAGAAGCGCAACTACCCCAAGGGCGAAGTGATCCCGATGCGCCAGGCGCTGAAGATAGCCGGCGAAGCGCTGTGGGGCCTGATGGCCATGGTGATCATCCTGGGCGGCATCCTGTCGGGCATGTTCACCGCGACCGAATCGGCAGCAGTGGCGGTGGTGTGGTCGTTCTTCGTGACCATGTTCATCTACCGCGACTACAAGTGGCGCGACCTGCCCAAGCTGATGCACCGCACGGTACGGACCATCTCGATCGTGATGATCCTCATCGGCTTTGCTGCCAGTTTTGGTTACGTGATGACGCTGATGCAGATCCCGTCAAAGATCACCACAGCATTCCTGACCCTCTCGGACAACCGCTATGTGATCCTGATGTGCATCAACTTCATGCTGTTGCTGCTGGGCACGGTGATGGACATGGCGCCGCTGATCCTGATCCTTACGCCGATCCTGTTGCCGGTGATCACCGGTATCGGCGTGGACCCGGTGCACTTTGGCATGATCATGCTGGTGAACCTGGGGATCGGGCTGATCACACCACCGGTGGGCGCCGTGCTGTTCGTCGGCTCAGCCATCGGCAAAGTGAGCATCGAGTCGACGATCAAGGCAATGCTGCCGTTCTACCTGGCGCTGTTCATGGTGCTGATGGCGGTGACCTACATTCCGGCCATCTCGCTGTGGCTGCCCAGTGTGGTGCTGTAAATAAGATCGGGGCTGCGATGGGCTGCAAAGCAGCCCCCTTGGCCCTACCTGCAACGGATCCTGCACATGGCTGCCCCCTCCTCGGCTGTACCTCTATTCCCACGCAAACTGGCAATCGCCTTGCTGGCCCTGCTGGCCTGTTCATTCGCCGGCAACCACATTGCCGCTCGCATCGCATTCGACGACGGCACCGGCGTGCTGCTGGCCATTCTCTGCCGCTCAGGTATTACCTTGCTGGTACTTGCCTGCCTGCTGCTGTGGCAACGCCAGGCCCTGGGCCTGCCCGCCGGTACCCGGCACTGGCAACTACTGCTCGGCCTGCTGATCGCCACCCAAAGCCTGTGCCTTTATTCGGCGGTCGCACGCATTCCGGTAGCCTTGGCGCTGCTGGTGGGCAACACGTTCCCGATGCTGCTGGCGCTGCTCACCTGGGCACTGGGCGGTGCACGCCCCACCGGCCGCACGGTGTTGTTCATGAGCCTGATTCTGTGCGGCCTGGTACTGGCGCTGGATGTACCGGCACACCTGGCCGACAGCGGTGCGGCCAACCCGCACTGGGCATTAGGGGTGAGCCTGGCTTTCGGCGCGGCCTGTGCCTTTGCCTGTGCCTTGTGGGTCACCGACCACAAACTGGCTGCCGTGCGCGGCCCAGTACGCAGCCTGCTGACCTTGCTGATCGTGTTCTCCAGCATGCTGGTGGCAGGCGCAAGCGGCGTGATCCCATCCGGTTTGTCACTGCCAGGCAGCAGCAGTGGCTGGGCAGCCCTGGCCACCCTGGTAGTGCTGTATGGCCTGGCCTTCAGCTTGCTGTTCGTCTGTGTCCCTCGCCTGAACATGGCGCAGAACGCACCGGTAATGAACGTTGAACCCATCGCCACGTTGTTGCTGGGCTGGGCCTTGCTCGACCAGCACCTGAGCCCTGTGCAACTGGTCGGCGCTGCGGTGGTGGTGTGTGGCATCGTGCTGCTCACCTACCGCCGGGCCAATTGATTGATCTTCCATAAAGGAGCCTTGCATGGCTGTGACCGAACTGCACCTGCAAGACCGCCTGACACACCTGAGCCTGGCCCCGGAAATAGGCGCCAGCCTGGTCAACTGGCAGGTAAAGGTGACCGGGCAGGCACTGCTGCGCCATACCGACGCGGCCGCGCTGGCCAGTGGTACGCCGCGACGCTTGGCCTGCTACCCGCTGGCGCCGTGGTCCAACCGCATTGCCGAGGGTGGCTTTGCCCGGCCCGAGGGGTGGCAGGCACTGTTACCGAATACCGGGCATGACCCTTACCCGATTCATGGCAGCGCCTGGCAGCAGGCCTGGCAGGTAGAACACCACAGTGAACAGCAGGCTCGGTTGACGCTGGACAGTGCCGTGCCGTTTGCCTACCAGGCCACGCTGGATGTGCACCTGCATGAGGGTTGCCTGAACCTGGACCTGCAGGTGATGCACCAGGATGAGCCAGCTACCTGGTATGGCCTGGGGCTGCATCCCTACTTTCCGCGGTATCCCGATACCAAGTTGTACGCAACTGCGCGCAACGTGTGGCTGGCCGGGGATGGGCGGTTGCCCTCGTACCAGGCCGAGGTGCCCGAACAATGGCGTTTCAATGCCATGGGGCGTTTGCCCGAGACAGTGGTTGATCACGCCTTCAGTGGCTGGCCAGGGGAGTGCGTGATCGAACAGCCCAGCGCGGGTTATCGACTGGCGTGCAGTGCCAACGAGGCTGGACACTTCTTGCTGTTTTGCCCGCAAGGGCAAGGGTTTTTCTGCTTTGAGCCGGTTAGCCACCCCATCAATGCGCACCACCTGCCAGGGCGGCCAGGGTTGCGATTGTTGCACCGGGGGGAGGCAATGAACCTGGCGTTCAGGATGCAGTATCAGGCGTTGTGAGCGGGTTGCCTGAAAAACGGCCGCCACGGTATCAAACATTGTTTAGCATCATTTCTCGACACGATGCAGGTTCTCAATCCAGCTGCTGATCGCGCAATCCTTGCGCCAGCATGTCGATAAAGGCCCTGACCTTGGCCGAGCCGTACTTGCTTTCGCGGTGCAGCACATGAATGGGCCAGGGCGCCTCTTCGTACTCGGCCAGCAGCACCTGCAGCTGCCCGCTGGCCAGCTCGTCTACGACCTGATACGACAGCAGCCGGGCAATCCCCAGCCCGCCGCTGGCAGCGGCGATTGCCCCGTCATTGCTGGTTACCGTCAGCCGTGGCTTCATGCGCACCAAGGTCGGCTCGTCGGTCACGCCGAAGCGCCAACCGGCCCGCGGCGACAGGTTGGTGGTGCCGATTACCGCATGCCCGGCCAGGTCCGACGGGTGCTTCGGCACACCATGGCGCGCCAGGTAGTCGGGTGAGGCACACAACATGCGCCGCACCCTGCCCACCCGCAGCGCCTTCAACCCGGAGTCGGGCAACGGCCCGATGCGCACGGCCACGTCCATGCCCTCCTCGACCATATTCACCACGCGGTCGAGGAAGTACGCGGAAACATCGACTTCCGGGTACTGCTGCAGGTAACGGACGATGCACGGCATGACGAACTTCCTGCCGAACAGGATCGGCGCGGTCACCGCCAGGTCGCCCCTGGGGGTCGCGTTGATGCCGGCTGCGGCTTCATTGGCCTCGTGGATGCTGGCGAGGATGTGCCGGGTGTCTTCCAGATAACGGCCGCCGGCCTCGGTCAGGCGCACGCTGCGAGTTGTGCGCAGCAACAGCTTGACCCCGAGCTGCTCTTCCAGGGCGCTGACGGCGCGGGTGACAGCGGCCGGGGAAATGTCCAGACGGCGAGCAGCAGCGGCGAAGCTTTCCAGCTCGCCGACGGCGACGAACACCTTCATCAGGTGGATCTGGTCCATGCGGGCTCCTGAAGGTTAAGAGGCGTGGGGATTATCTTTCATCTGGATGCCTGGTGTTAGCTGTGCCGGCCTCTTCGCGGGCAAGCCCGCACCTGCGACTGGCTTGAATCAGACATCCAGCACCAACGCCTGCATCCCCTCCTCCACCTTCGCCGGCACAGCACAACAGATCAGCACCGAACCCGCCTCCGGCAACTCTGCCGGCGGATTTGGATAATGCACCTGGCCGCTCACCAGCCGGGTCTTGCAGGTACCACACGAACCACCCCGGCAACTGAACTCCGGGGCCAGCCCACGCGCCTCGGCCAGTTCCAGCAAAGTGCCGCTACCGGGAACCCAGCGTGCCTCCTTGGCCGACGCGGCAAAATACACCGGCACCGGTTCGTCAGCGGCAGGTGGCTGTTGCAAGGTTGGCTGGTCTGCGTCGGTGTACCGCCGCAGCGTCGACGGGCCAAACGCTTCGGCGTGAATCCGCGCATCCGGCACATGCACCCCACGCAGCCCTTCGTAAAGCTGCTGGGTGAAGCTGCCCGGGCCACACAGGTAGAAATCGTAGTCGTCCAACGCCAGCGTTGCCTTGACCTGTTCGATACCCAACCGGCCGGCAAACTCGTAATCACGACCGACCTGCGCGTGCCCTTCAGGCTGGCTCAGGGCGCGGTGTACCTGCAGTAGATCGCCAGCCTGTTGCCGCAAGGCCGCCAGTTCCTGCTGGAACGGCAAGTCGGCCAGGCTGCGTGCGCCATGGAACAGATGAATGCGCCGGGCCTGCCCTGTCCTCAACTGCTGGCGCAGCATGGCCAGCAACGGCGTTATACCCACGCCCGCGCCGATCAGCACCAACGGGCGCGTGCTTTGCTGGTCAAGCGTGAAGCTGCCCATCGGCGGCCGCACATTCAGCACATCGCCGGCCACAACGCGCTCATGCAGATACCGCGAAGCCGGGCCCTGGGCTTTGACGCTGATGCGCAAGAATGCATCGGCCGGGGCACTTGAAAGGCTGTAGGTGCGGATCAGCGCCGACTCGCCATCACGCGGCACTTGCACAGGCAGATGCTGGCCAGGGGCAAAGGCCACACGGCAGCCTGCCGGTGGTTCGAGATAGAACGAGCGGATATCGCGACTTTCCTGCTCCACCCGCAGCACCCGCCAGGCCAGCCATTGGCGCTGTTGTTGCCGCTGCTCCAGGCGCGCATCGGCCTCGGCCCAGGTGCCGGTCATCAGACTGGTCGGCGCGTATTCCTTGAAAGCCCAGCGCAGGGCAACGGCTGCCGGACGCCTCACCACCTGCTCGACCTGCAGTGTCCATAACCGCTCAGCCCCTTCAAAGGCCTGGATGGCCGGGCTGTCCAGCAGCACCTCGGCACGTCCATACAGTTGCAACACATTGCCATTATTGAAGTCGATGAACAGCAAGCCGGCCCGCGGGTTGACCACCAGGTTACCCAAGGTGTTGAAATGCAGATTGCCAGCATAATCGGGAATGGTAAGCCGATTGCCTTCGACCTTGATGAACCCTGGCCGGCCACCACGGTGGGAGACATCCACCGAGCGCTGGCCGTCAGCATGCTCGACATAGCTGGCGACGAAGAAGGTATCGGCGGCCTGGATCATGCTGACGGCGGAGGTATCCAGTGTTGTCGCATCGATGCGCCCGAGGGCGGGTTCGGTGACGCGGGTGTAGTCACGCAACTGGATGTACTGCGGGCAGTTGCCAAACGCCTGCTCTACGGCCACTTGCAGTTGCCCTTGGGCAGCGTGGCGGATCTGCCCGTTGATGCGATTGCGCCGACGGGTGTGCAGTTCGATCCCCAGCAAGCCCACCGCCTGCCCGGCAGCCAACCCGGGGGTGGCGGGGTCATCTACTGGCAACGTGGTGTGGATCGTCAGCATACGAGGGTCGGGCGAGCTTACGAACCCTTCCGGCCCTTCCAGCAGCGTGGCCCATGGCCGACCCTGGGCATCCACACTGGCGGCGACCATGAACGGTAACTGATGATAGAACGTCCGATGCTGGTCGGGCATGTGGTCACGAATGACCTTTTGCCCGAACGCCTCCATGCGTTCTGCTACACCGACCTTTTCCTGCAGGGTCTTTTCACCCGCATGCCAGGGCGAGGGGCAGTGATCAGGAGATTGTTGCATGGCGGCGTTCCTCGCGATGGCGGGGTTTCAGGCGTGGGTTTGCAGCCCGATCACGGTGCGCGGCATGGGGACGAAACGCGGCAGCGCCTCGATCCGCGCCAGCCAGTTGCGCACATTGGCATAGGGCTCCAGCGACACATTGCCTTCGGGGGCGTGAGCGATGTACGAGTAGTTGGCAATGTCCGCTATGGTGGGTGTGCTACCCGTCAGGAATGGCGTGTTGGCCAACTCGGCATCGATCACCTTGAGCAAGGTGTGGGCGCGGGAAATCACTTCGTCGGTATTGAACGAAGCCCCGAACACCGTGACCAGGCGGGCGGCTGCCGGGCCAAATGCCAGCGGGCCCGCGGCGACCGATAGCCAGCGTTGCACACGGGCAGCGGCGGCAGGTTCTTCGGGCAGCCAGGCACCGTTGTCATACTTTTTGGCCAGGTAGACGAGGATGGCGTTGGAGTCGGCAATCACCGTGCCGTTGTCATCGATGACCGGAACCTGGCCGAACGGGTTGAGTGCGAGGAAGTCCGGCTGCTTGTGCGCGCCTTTGGCCAGGTCGACGAACACCAGCTCGGTGGGCAGGTTCAGTAGCGAGAGCATCAACTCGATGCGATGGGCATGGCCAGACTTGGGGAAGTTGTAGAGCTTGATCGGGTTCGACATGGGCTTGGCTCCTGGTCAGCGCCGGGATGGGGCTGATGGAGCACATGCTGCACTGGATCGGCTGGCAGCAGAATCAGTGCGCAGGGGAAACCATAATTTCGCGGGGCGGAACAATGGTTTCCAAACACTTGCGCTGGCGCCTACAGGTGAGCGCTAGCCAACGATCCGATCAGTGCAGCTTTTTGAAATGTCGGTACAGCCCACGCGCAGCCTCGACCACCTGCGGCACACAGGCCTGGATATCCTCATCGCTCATCTGGTCCAGCAGCTCGAAGTTATCTTCCAGCCCATGTAGCGAAATGGCCTTGAGCAGCGGGGCCTGCTCCGGTGGCAACTCGCCCCAACCGGCCACCTGGGTACCGCGCATGTAGCCGAAACACCACTCCTCCATCACGATCACAGTGCCCTGCTCGCCTTCGCGTTCCTCGAACAGCGGTTCGAACTGGTCGACCTCATTGCTCAGTTCTTCTGCCACCTGGCTGGCATAACGCAGCATCAATGCCGTGTAGGCCTCCTCATGCGCGGGCTTCTTGAACTTCGGTACCTTGCCACCCGCTACCGCCGGCAGCCATTGTTCCGGCAGGACAGTGATCGGCGAACTGGCCAGTGCGACGAAAAAGCCATTGAGCTCGGCCAGGTTCAGCACCGAGTAGTCATTGCCATAGGTGATCAGCAGGTCTTCGAGGCGGTCGAGTTCTTTTTCGCTGAGTACGGGGAGCATGGTAAGAATCCTGGGAAGCAAAAGTGTGTGCACCCTAGCACAGCAACGCCGGAAGGGCTGCCCGCGCGAACGCCCGCGCGGGCAGATGGTTCAGGGCTGCAACCAGTCCTGCAGCTCATGTTGCCGGTCGGTGCCTATCAGCAGCCACAGCAAGATGCGGCATTTGCGCGGGCAGAGTTGCCCAGCCATGTAGACGCCTTTTTTCTGCAGGTCGATCTCTGCACCAGCAAACCCGTAGGTTGCCCGGGCTGTAGGCCCCCTCCCTGTGCGCGTAGCAACCATGACCGGCAAGGTGGGCGCCAGGTGTTCCAGCACTTCGGACCAACTGGCGGAAACATGCCCAGCACCGAAACCGGCGATGACCAACCCCTCATAACCCAAGGTGGCCACAGCCCGCAGCAGCGCCGTGTCTGCGTCTAGGCAGGCTTCCAGCAGGGCAACGCGCTGGTCGGTGCGGTACGGTAACGGCAACACTTTCCGTCGCCCGGGCGGATGGCGATACAACACAACACCCTCCACAACGTCGCCCAACGGGCCACATCCGGGCGACTCGAATGCCGCCATCGCCAGGCTGGCCGTCTTGCGAACCCTTGCCGCGCAGTGGACCTGATCATTCATGACCACAAGCACACCTCGCCCACGGCTGTGTTGTGCCAATGCAACCTGAGCCGCAGCCAACAAGTTGGCCGGCCCATCATTGCCCGGCTGACTCGCCGAGCGCATGGCACCGGTCATCACCAATGGCACATCGAATGACCAGAGCAGGTCCAGGAAATAGGCCGTTTCCTCAAGGCTGTCGGTCCCTTGGCTCAATACCAAGGCCTGAGCCCCGCGCTCCACTTCCCCCTGGGCCCATGCCAACACCTCCAGCAACGTCGCGAAGCCCAGCGATGCACTGGGGAGCAGGCACAATGAAGCAACGTTCAACTGCGCCATCTCGCGCAATTGTGGAACCTGAAGCAGTTGCCGCTCACAATCCAGGCTTGGCGTCACACCATCCCCGACAGCACCGGCCCGCATACTGACCGTGCCGCCCAGGCTGGCGATCGACAGCCTGGGCAGACTCGAATGTTCACTCATGCTTCTCCCCCCACAAGTAATCCGACTACAGGCACGATTCCCAGCGTGCAGACGGCCATCGACACCACATTGCCGATGTAGCCATGCACATAGGCCGGCAACCGCCGAGTGATCGCCACTGCCAGCGGCGGAGCCACCAGTGCACCCAGCACTGCACTCGCCACCACCACTTGCCAGCTGCCGCCATGTGTCAACACCGCGGCCGGGACGATCGACACAATCGGAATGTAGGTAGGGTACCACCCACGGGCTTTCCACTGTCCACGCCAGAGTACAACCCCGACCAGGGAGGCCAAGGCCTGCCCGGCCACCATCTGCATCACCAGCATAGAACCGTAGGACAGTGCAGCCGGACTCAACAGGTATGCCAGCAACACACCCAGCAATAGCCCGAGGCTGGCCAGCTCATTACCAAAGAATGGGGCTTCGCTGAAGTCGGCCAGAACGCGCCGCAAAGTCCAGACCACACCGTAGTCAGGCTGATTGACAACCGGCGCCACGACGGTGGGTTCACAACATTGGCGTACCCATGAAGGAAAGTGCTTGCACAGGATGAAGGCCACCACGCTTGCCACTGCCATGCCACTCACATTGCCCACTACCACTGGCAACTGCAGGGGATAACACAGGTAATTGACCATCAGCAGGCTGGCCGGTGTTACCAGTAGCGCCCCCAGTAGTGCCCCCGTGATCGTCACCCGCCAGCCCGCACCAAAAAGCAATACCATGGCTGCCGGCAATGACACGAAGGCAACGAAGGTGGGTTGCCAGGTGCCACTGGCCAATGTCCATCCCCACAACACATGACTGAGCAGCAAGCCCAAAAGCGAACTGGTAAACACCCATGGCCATAATCCGCTGCCATAGCAGATGGCAAAGCCCTGCCACCGGTACCCTCGCAGCTGCGCCCAGTGCGCCAGGCACGCCCCCAGCAGCAAGCCCAGCGCGGGCAGTTCGTGCTTGTAGAAAGCCACTTCACTGATATCACCCACAATCCAGCGCAAACGGCTGAGCGGCTCATCGAGCGTCGCCACCCTATGCGCATAATCCAGCCATTGGCCATGGGCAAGGCTTGCAGCGAGAAACACCAGCAGGCAGCCGAAAATCAACACAAGCCAATACTGCTGTCGTGAGAAGAGGAGTGTGTTCATTCGCAACTCCTCAACGTGGCATAGGTGCATGCAAGCGATAGCCAAGGGTGGCATCGTAGAGGTCGGTGCGCCGGTCTCTTGGCAGGTCGTTGAGGCTGTTCCAGATCGGTGCCGAGCGCGCACTGCTCAAGTCGACATCGGCATAGATAATCTCCTCGGCTTCTGCACTGCCCACCTCGCCGATCGGCCAGCCATTGGTACCGGCGATCAGCGAGCAGCCCAGGAAGCGCCCGCCCCGCTCGCTGCCGACACGGTTCGCGGCGGCGATATAAACGTTGTTGACATGGGCTGCCGTCATGGTCAGGTACGAGGCCATACAACGCCCTGCATCATCGAACAACGGCGGCGGGGTCCATACCCAGTTGTTGAGGCTGCAGATGATGTCGGCGCCTTGCGCGGCCATCACCCGTGGTACTTCCGGGAACCAGATGTCCCAGCAGATCAGCAGGCCGATACGGCCGATAGGCGTCTCGAACACCGGGAACCCCAGGTCCCCAGGGGTGAACCAAAGCTTTTCCTGGTTCCACAGATGCGCCTTGCGGTAGTGCCCGAGCAGGCCTTCGGGGCCAAACAGTACAGCACTGTCGTAGAGCTTCAGCCCGTCACGTTCGGCAAACCCCGCAGCCAGGTATACCTGGTATTGCTTGGCGAAGTCTGCCCAGGTTTTCAGGCAAGGGCCGTCCCGCAGCACCTGCGCATGGGAATAGGCTTCGGCACGGGAGTTGAAGGTGTAGCCCGTGTTGGCCAGTTCAGGCAGCACGATCAGGTTGGCACCTTCGCGTGCTGCGCGCCGGGCCAATGCCAGGCCTCTGCTCACGTTGTTCTCACAGTGCTCAAGACCGACCTGAGGGTCGTACTGGATGACAGCGATACGTACGGGGCTGACGGGGGAACAGGATTCAGACATGGCGGCTTCCTTTTTATGGTTGTTTTGGAAGGACGCCAGTAAAGCGATGTTGGGTCAGGGAGCGACAGTCAGGAGAGTCCTATGGGACCAAAGGAAAACTACATAATCGCAGTAGGACTCCCCCTACAAAATGCCCCGTACGCCGTTATTTCCCAAGCTGATAGTGGGGGTAGTACTCAAGGGTGAAGCCGCCATTGAACTGCGCTGACGTGTTGTGGCAGAGATTGATGACCGTATCGATTGCCGTGCGCAAACACGGCTCGGTCCATCCGGCGTCAACTGAAAAGGACTCGCCAGCCAGATACAGCCCTGAGCGCGCACTCAGGTCTCGGTTGTATTTCATCAGGTTTACAGCATCAAAGTAGGTACCTGCCCTATACAACTTCGCGCACCCGAGCGCATTTCGGTCTGTGATCCAACGCTGTATGCAAATATTTCGAGTATCGACGTAAGGCGAAATAGCCTCCCCCACATTGGTGCAGCGTAGAAGGATCCGATCGAGCTCCTTCAGGCATTTGCTCGCCAACTCCGCATCAGAGAAGGCTGCCAGTTTGGTCGCGTCATCCTCCCAGGTATAACTGAGGAGAATGCAGTCATCTGGATAGCTATCGTTGTACCGATAGGCATAGACATCGTGCACAAAGCTATCGGTGATCAGAATTTGCGGCATCGGCTTGTGGTCGAGGAAACTTTTCTTCAACGGTGCATAGACCTTGCAACTGGTCTCCCAATGGGCATGCTTCCAGGCGTCGATAATCGGCTGCGGCAACATCTGGCGAGTGAAGCCGTTGAGGCTGATGTTGGTTTCGATCAGCCATGACGGAGTGGTCATGATCACGCTGTCGAAGTCTTCATATTCGGTGCTCTGGTGTAACGGATCACTGCAGCGCCAACGGTATCCGACCCGAATACGGCCATCTTTCAGCTTCTGCACCGCACACACGGACGTATCTGTCAGTAGCCCATCATTTGTTTTCAGAAGATGTTCATATAGCGAGATCCCACCCATGCCGACGTCCAGGTGCAAAAGGCTTTCGTCGAGGGCCGCAAGTCCGAGATAGGCTGGCCCTTGAAACGGCAATCCCCTGCTATCAGGGACATTGTTTGCTTCAAGATGCGGCGCAGTGTAAGGCACACCTCTTGAATCCACACGGCCATGCACCAACTGCAAATGACTGCTGAAGCCAAAGATTGCCGTACGTAGCGGGTACAGGCAGCAAACATCATAAAATGCTCCCCAGCTGCCATCGCCAATACCGATTGCATAGAAAATGGCCGACTCGTCACTGCTCATGCCCAAACCGCCAAAGTCACCGGGGTTTTCAGGGTCCCAGGCAGCAAGGGCGGGCAAATGCACCAGATCCCTGAACGACAGTCGATGATAGCGTTCGACGATTTCCCGCCATATCGACTCCCAGCTTGACGTTCCATAAACCGCGGCAACATGTTCAGCAAATTGCTGAGCAAAATTGCGCCATTTCTCGTAGACCTGTTGCAATATTGCCGAAGGAGGTGGGGTTTCGCCTGACGGATTACGCCAGATCAAAAGACCCGGATCACCTTCCCCTTCTAATTGACCTTCGCGAAGATAAATCCCCGTGGCATTCACCCAAGGTGTACCTGGGTTAGGGAAGTCAGAAATCCGCAGCTCGAACAGCTTTGCGTAATAGGCCATAAGCGACCGACCCTCTTTAGGCGACTCTCCAGTCCTATTGAAGAACGGCATGCGCATCGCCCCCATTTCAAAAGGGGTCGCAGGTTGCTTGTGGCTTGCTGAGCTGTTCACGACCGTCAGGTGTCGCCCGCCTACACGCCGGGACTGCTCAATCAAGGTGATACGGTTGAAACCACAGCGCAATAACTCGCGGGCAGCAGTCAACCCGGTAACTCCGGCACCGACGACGCAAATGCGGTGATCGGGTTGTGTGGCACGTGCGACGCCGCCCTCTTGTTCGAGAAGCCGGCGGTAGTCGAAGCAGAGATCCGGGGGGTTAGGGAAACGCGCGGCCCACGGCTGCGTGGCCAGTAATGGGTCGATGGCCAGATCGGCAGGATGGTTGTGTGTTGAACCAATAGTCATGTTCTCGTGTTCTCCATGAGTAGAGAACCTGAGAATGATCAATTGCAAGAGGCGTAAAGTGGTTGCTATGCACCACCCGACGGCACCTACAGGATCGTGAAACACCTGTGGGTGCCGCCTTACAGCGATCAGGGCG
>NZ_JBICII010000047.1:0-22039 GCF_043101865.1 Pseudomonas sp. zjy_15 | reverse complement strand
CATTTCTCATGCTGGTCTCCGGATACACCGGTGCCACGCTGGGGCACGATGCTTCGCATACGCTAACGCTGATCAACCCGCTCTTTCTAAGCGCGCAGATCTTCCATGGCGAAATGCCCCTTCTCAACAGTTTCCTGATTGCTCTTTCGGCCTCTGCGGCCTCGACATACCTGACCGGAAGGTATTTCAGAATCCAACCCATATGGAGCCGATACTGATGGACATTTTAACTATAAACAACCTTCACTTCGGATACAGCGGAAACTCGCTACTGAACGACATTGAACTCACTATAAAAGCGGGGGAACTGGTTGGCATTCTGGGCAACAACGGGGCCGGAAAGACAACCCTTTTCGACCTCATCTGTAAAATAAAGAAACCGGCAAAAGGTGCCATTTCCAATTTATCCAGGCGTCAGGCCTATTTGACGCAAATCCTTACACCGCCCCCATTACTGCGTATGAACGAAGCGGGCAAGCTTATCACCAGCCTGACCCCCAACGCTTCCCCAGATCACACAGAGATTCTCTCGAAACTAGCCAAATGGTCCCCGTCACTGTCCAAGCGATATGCAGAAATCGCCAAGAAAAAAGCCGCCAATTGCAGCTACGGTGAAATTCGTAGCTACTTCACGCTGACCTTGTTGCTTTTAAACAGTGACTTGATCATTCTTGACGAGCCAACGGCTGGCGTAGACCCTGAATTTCGACATTATATATGGCTCGGTATAAAAAGCGCGTGCGCGGAAGGCGCGAGCGTGCTGATATCTTCTCATTACACAGAGGAAATCACGAAAAACTGCCAGCGCTTTTATATGCTCGCAAACAAACGACTGGAAGCGTTTGACAGTGGTGGACAGTTCATGGAACGCCACCACGCCAAATCGCTGGATGAAGCCTTTATCAATGCTTCGGTCTAGGTACCGTGGCCATTGAAAGGGGCGCCAAGCGCCCCTGCCCATCACAGCCCCTCCAGCTCCGCCATCAGGTCACTGAGCCGATCGACCTTGTCATCATCCAGCGCACTGCCCTGCAGCCCCTGTACATACTCGGCCAACGCCTCCACCGTGCTGCACTCGAACATCGCCCGCAGCGGCACGTTCAGCTGTAGCTGCTTCTGCACCCGCGAAGCGATCTGCGTGGCCAACAGCGAATGCCCGCCCAGCTCGAAGAAGTTGTCGTGCACCCCCACCCGGTCGGCTTTGAGCACATCGGCCCAGATACCCGCCAACACGTCCTCCAATTCGTTGCGTGGCGCCTGATAGGCCTGACTGTATTGGCCGCCGATGTCGATGGCTGGCAGGGCCTTGCGGTCGAGCTTGCCGTTGGCGTTGTGCGGCAAGCTGTCGAACCAGCCCCAATGCAACGGCACCATGTACTCCGGCAACTCGGCACGCAGTCGTTGCTTGACCTGCTCCAGCAACGCGGCATCGGCACTGACGCCCTGGTGCGCCACCAGGTAGCCAACCAGATGCTTGCCGTTCACGCCCTCCTGCACCGCCACGGCAGCATCGCGAATTTCCGCCTGCTCATGCAGCCGGGCCTCGATCTCGCCCAGCTCGATGCGATAGCCGCGAATCTTCACCTGATGGTCGATGCGCCCGACGTACTCCAGCACACCGTCCGGGCGTTGCCGCGCCAGGTCGCCAGTGCGGTACAGGCGTTCGCCCGGCGCCCCGTAAGGGTGAGGGATGAACGCCAGTGCCGTGCGCACCGGGTCACCGACGTAGCCACGGCCTACACCCGTACCAGCCACGCACAACTCGCCCACCGCACCCAGCGGCACCAGTGCCTGGTCCTCGCCGAACAGGTACAGGCGGTTGTTATCGGTTGGCGTGCCGATGGGCAGGTAGCTGCCTTGGGTCGAGGCGGCATCGACGCGGAAGAACGCCACGTCATCCGAGCACTCCGCCGGCCCATAGGCATTGACCAGGCCGATCTGCGGGTAGCGCTGCAGCCACTGCGCCGCCAGCTCCGGTGGCATGGCCTCGCCGGTCGGCAGCATCCAGCGCAGGCCGTCGAGGGCCTGGTGGTCGCTGGCCAGCATGCCCTGGATCAGCGACGGCACGCTCTCCAGCACGGTGATGCCGGTAGTTTGCACATGCGCCAGCAGGCCCTGCGGGTCATGGGCGATGGCGTTAGGCACGATCTCTACCTTGGCGCCGAACAGCGGCGCAGCCAGGAACTGCCAGACCGAGATGTCGAAGCTTTGCGAGGCGGTCTGGGCAATCACGTCCTGCTCGCTCAGGGCCAGGTACGGCACCTTGCTCAGCTGGTTGTTGAGCATGCCACGCTGCTCGACCATCACCCCTTTCGGCAGGCCGGTCGAGCCTGAGGTGTAGATCACGTAGGCGAGGTTGTCCGGGCCACTGTGGATACCCGGATTGTGGCTTGCGATCGGGTTGGCCTGGATGTCTTCCCAGACCAGCAGTCGCGGCCGCAGCGCAGTCTCCAGCTCACCGAGCAACTGCCGCCCCTGCTCGGCGCAGGCCGCGCTGCACACCAGCACTGGCGTACGGCTGAGCTGGATGATGCTTTGCAGGCGCGCCGCCGGCAGGCCCGGGTCCAGCGGCAGGTAGCCGGCCCCGGCCTTGAAGCTGCCGACAATCATGCCCAGCAGCGGCAACCCACGCTCGGCAAGCAGTGCCACTGGCTGGTCCACGCAGACCCCGGCAGCCACCAGCGCATGGCCCAGGCGGTTGGCCGCCAGGTTCAGCCCGGCGTAATCGTAGGACGCCTCCAGGCAGCAGGCCACGGTACGCTGCGGATGCGCCACGACCTGCGCTTCGAACTGCGCGATGTAGCTTTGTTCCAGCGGATAAACCCGCTCGGTCCGGTTGCAGTCCTCCAGCAGGAAGCCTTGCTCTTGGGCGCTCAGCAACGGTAGCTCGCTCACCGCCCCTTCAAAACCTTGTACCAGCGCCAGCAGCAGGCGCTTGAATTCGGCCAGCAGACGCTCGACGGTCGGGTAGTCGAAGTAACGCTGGTCAAACGACAGGTGCAGGCCCAGGTCATCACCCGGGTAACACACCGCCGTCAGCGGGAAGTTGGTGTGGGTACGGCCCGAGTCGGAGCTGGCGTTCAGGTGCTGGGCGTGATCGAGCACGGCGGTTTCAACCGGCGCATTCTCGAACACGAACAGGCTGTCGAACAGCGGCTGGCCCTTGGGCAATTCGCTGCACGCCTGGATCGCCACCAGCGGCAAGTATTCGTACTCGCGCAGTTCCATGTTGCTTTGCAGCAGGCCCTGCAGCCACTGGCGTACGCTGCAGCGCTCACCCGCCGCGGGCAACTGCACGCGCAGGGCCACGCTGTTGATGAACAGGCCGACGGTGCGTTGCATCTGCGGCATGCTCACCGGGCGACCGGCCACGGTCACGCCAAAGGCCACATCGCGGTCGCCGCTGTGACGCGCCAACACCAGGGCCCAGGCCGCCTGGGCGAAGGTGTTGACGGTGAGCTGATGAGCCTGGGCCAGTTCGCGCAGACGCACACCATCACTCACCTCCAGGCGGGTGTAGCAGTCGCCGACGACCATGCCGCTACCGGCGTGATCATGGCGCAGCGGGCGGTCGCTAGGGATGGCTGTAGCACGTTCGAAGCCGGCCAGGTTGGCCTGCCACCAGGCGCGTGCGTCGTCCAGGCCCTGGCGTTGCAGCCAACCGATGTAATCGCGGTAACGCGGCGGCACCGGCAGTTGGGCCTGACGGCCTTCGCCAAGGGCCTGGTAGACCTCGAAGAAGTCGTTCATCAACAGCGAGCGGCACCAGGCATCGATAAGGATGTGGTGGTTGCTCATCATGAACCAGTAGCGTTCATCGGCCACGCGCACCAGGCGCAGGTGGAACGGTGCCTCGCTGAGCAGGGCAAAGCCGGCCTCGCGCTCCTGCTTGTGCAGAGCCTGCAGGCGCTGCTCCTGGGCATCCTCAGCCAGGCCGCGCCAGTCCTGGTAGTCCACCGCCAGGTTGCCTGGCTTGTGGATGATCTGCAGCATCGCCTCGCCGCTGTTCCAACTGAACGAGGCGCGCAACGCTTCGTGGCGCGCCACCACCGCCTGCCAGGCCTGGGCGAAACGCTCGGGGTCTAGCGCGCTGTTGATGCGGTAGCGGTCCTGCATGTAGTAAAGGCCGGTGCCCGGCTCCAGCAGGGTGTGCAGCAGCATGCCTTCCTGCATCGGCGTCAGCGGGTAAACGTCCTCGATCTGCGCGGCCGGTACCGGCAATGCGTCGATCTGCTCCTGAGTCAGGTGCGCCAGCGGGAAGTCCGATGGGGTGAAGCTGCCATTGCCATCGGCCAGGCAATGCGCGACCAGCGCCAGCAGCTCCTGACGATAGGCCTCGGCCAGACCCGCGATGGTCTGCTGGTCGTAGCGCTCGGCGCTGAAGGTCCAGCGCAGTTGCAGAGCACCGCCATACACCTGGCCATCGACGCTCAACCAGTTGGGCAACGGCGCATCGAGGTCATGCGCCAACCCGGCCGGTGCCTCCAGGGGCTGGAACAAGGCCGCACTGTCGAACTGCTGGTCGAACTGGCCCAGGTAGTTGAAGGTGATGCGCGCCTGCGGCAAGGCCGCCATCTGCTCGCGCCCGGCGGCATCCGCCAGGTAGCGCAGTACGCCGTAGCCCAGGCCCTTGTGCGGCACCTGGCGCAGTTGTTCCTTGATGCGCTTGATCGAACCGGCCCGCGCCGCGTCGTCTTCGCCTGGCAGCGGACGCAGGCTCAGTGGGTAGGCATTGGTGAACCAGCCGACGCTGCGGGTCAGGTCCATGTCTTCGAACAGCCCGTCACGGCCATGGCCTTCGAGCTGCACCAGCACTTCTTCATCGCCGCTCCAGCGGCACAAGGCCCGCGCCAGTGCAGTCAACAGCAGGTCGTTGACCTGGGTGTGGTAAGCCGCCGGGGCTTGTTGCAACAGTTGTCGGGTCTGCTCCACGTCCAGGCCGATAGCCAGGGTCTGGGCGTGGCGGTGCAAATTGCTGCCCTGCGGGTGATCGCATGGCAGTTCGCGGCGCACGCTACCCAGTTGGCCTTGCCACCAGGTCAGTTCGTCACGCAGCGAATCGCTGCCAGCGTAGCTGGCCAGGCGCGCGGCCCAGTCGCCGACGACGTGGGTCTTGGCCGGCAGAGGCTGGCCACGGTACAGCGCCTGCAGGTCTTCCAGCAGCACCCGCCAGGACACACCATCGACCACTAGGTGATGGATCGCCAGCAGCAACCGCTGGGTGCCCTGCCCGTCACGCACCAGCAAGGCGCGCAGCAGCGGCCCTTGTTGCAGGTCCAGGCTGCGCTGCACGTCGGTGTAGAGTGCCTGACAATCATTGAAATCGGCGACAGTGGCGCTCCACAGCAGTTGCTCGGCGCCAGGCTGCGCGTACTGCGCCTGCCAGCGGCCCTGGGCGTCGCTGAAGCGCAGGCGCAGGCTGTCATGGTGCTGCACCAGCGCAGCCAATGCCTGTGCAAGGGTGGCCTCAACCAAGGGTTGGCGCACCTCCAGCAGCACGGCCTGGTTCCAGTGTTGCGGCTGTGGCACGTCACTGTCGAAGAACCAGTGCTGGATCGGCGTCAGCCCGGCCTGGCCCTGGCGCAGTCCCTGCTCCACCGTGCTCACGGCTTCGCTGAGCTGAACCACAGCTGCCAGGGTCTGGATGGTCTGATGCTGGAACAGGTCGCGCGGGGTGAATTGCAAGCCGGCCTGCCGGGCGCGGCTGACCACCTGAATCGACAGGATCGAGTCGCCGCCCAGTTCGAAGAAGTTGTCCTGCACCCCGACCTGGGCAACGTTCAGCACGTCGCGCCAGATCTGCGCCAGTTGCGCTTCCACCTCATTACCCGGGGCCTGGTACTGCTGGCGCGCCTGCTCCAGGTCGGGCAGTGGCAAGGCACGGCGGTCGAGCTTGCCGTTCCCCATCAACGGCAGGCTTTCGAGCAGAACCAAGTGTGCGGGCACCATGTAGTCCGGCAGGTGCTGGCGGGCATTGGCCTTCACCGCTTCGCGCAGCAGGCTTTGCGTATCGCAGTCGGCAGGGGCCTGCTTGCACACCAGGTAACCCACCAGTTGCTTGCCACCCGGCAGATCAAGGGCCAGCACCACGGCTTCTTCGACATCGGCATGCGCTTGCAGGCGGCTCTCGATTTCGCCCAGCTCGATGCGGAAGCCGCGGATCTTCACCTGCTGGTCGGCACGGCCGACATACTCCACCAGGCCATCAGTACCCAGGCGTACCAGGTCGCCGGTACGGTACAGGCGCCCGCCTTCGGCACTGAACGGGTCGGCGACAAAGCGCTCGGCAGTGAGGCCTGGCCGGTCGTGGTAACCCTGGGCCAGGCCGGCGCCGCCGACATACAGTTCGCCAATGCCGCCTTGCGGCAACAAGGCCAGATCCTCGTCGAGGATGTAGGCCGTACGGCTACCGATGACGCGGCCGATCGGTACGCTGCCAAGGTCTGCTGGCAAGGCCTCTGGGGCCAGGCACGCCAGCGGCATAACCACGGTTTCGGTCGGGCCGTACGCATTGAAGAACTGCTGCGGCGCAAAGGCCTGGCGGATACGCTGCAGGTGCTCGCCGGTCAGCGCTTCGCCGCCGGTGATCACCAGGCGCACCGGCAACTGTTCGCCCCGCCCACCCAGGTACTGGGCCAGTTGGCTGCCGTAGCTAGGGGTGAAACCGAGGATGCTCACCTGCTGCTCACGCACCAGTTGGCAGATTTCCTCAGCCCCCCACTGCCCTTGGGCGCGCAGCACCACACGGGCGCCACACAGCAGCGGCGCCCACAGGCGCTCGCTGGCGGCATCGAAGTTGATCGAATAGAAATGCAGTTCGCAGTCATCGCTGCGCATGCCGAACGCGGCGATCACTGCCTGGCAATGCATGGCGAATTCGCCATGGCTGACCACCACACCTTTGGGCTTGCCGGTGGAGCCGGAGGTATAGATCAGGTAGGCCTGGTGCTGCGGCAAATTGAGGTTGTCCAGCGGCGCGTCGCTGTACGCCGACAGGCTGGCAGCGTCGTCTTCCAGGCTCCAGCGCGCCACGCCTTCGGGCAGCTCGCCGAGGGTTTGCAGCAACGCGCGCTGGCTTAGCAGCAGGCCGATGCGGCTGTCTTCGATCATGTAGCGCAGGCGGTCGAGCGGGTACTCGGGGTCGAGCGGTACATAGGCGCCACCGGCCTTGAGGATGGCCAACAGGCCGACGACCATTTCCAGCGAGCGCTCCAGGGCCAGGCCCACGCGCACCTGCGGGCCGACACCACGCTCGCGCAGGGCGCGGGCCAGGCGGTTGGCCTGTTGGTCGAGTTCGGCGTAGGTCATGTGCTGGCCGGCAAAGGTCAACGCGCCAGCCTGTGGCGCGCGCGCGGCCTGGGCGGCGAACAGGCCGTGCAAGGTCTGGTCGAGGTCGAAATCGTGCTCGCCCTGCAACTGGCCCACCAGCACCTGCTGCTCGGCGCTGCTCAGCATCGGCAGTTCGCACAGGCGCTGTTGCGGGTTGTCCAGCAGGCCGACCAGCAGTTGCTGCCAATGCTCGGCCATGCGCGCGATGCGCGGCTCGTCGAACAGGTCACGGCTGTAGGTCAGGCAGCAACCCAGGCGACCGTCGAGGTCGGTCACCTCCAGGTACAGGTCGAACTTGGTGGCGCTGGCGTCATTGACCAGGTAATCCACCTGCACGCCGGCAAGCTGGCGGCTTTGCTGGAAGGCCCAGCGCTGCACGTTGCACATCACCTGGAACAGTGGGTTGTAGGCGCTGCTGCGCGGCGGCTGCAAGGCCTCCACCAACTGGTCGAACGGCAGGTCCTGGTGTGACTGGCCTTCGATGGCGGCCTGACGCATCTGCTCCAACAACTGAGCGGCGGTCATCTGGCCGTCCAGCTCGCAGCGCAGCACCTGGGTGTTGAGGAAGGCGCCGATCAGCCCTTCGCTTTCCGGACGGATGCGGTTGGCCACCGGCGCGCCGATACGCAGGTCGCGCTGGCCACTGTAGCGGTGCAGCAAGGCGGCAAGGGTGGCGGTCATGGTCATGAACAGGGTCAGGCCGCGCTGGCTGTTGAAGGCATGCACGCGGGCGACCAGGGCCGGGTCGAGGTCGAAGCGGTACAGCTCGCCACGGTGGCTTTGCACAGCCGGCCGCGGGCGGTCGGCGGGCAAGGCCAATACCGGGTGTTCATCGCCCAGGCGAGCCTTCCAGTAGGCCAACTGGCGCGCGCCCTCGCCGCTTTCCAGCCATTGCCGTTGCCACACGCTGTAGTCCAGGTACTGCACCGGCAGCGGCGCCAGTGGCGACTCGCGGTCATCGACAAAGGCTTCGTACAGCTCGCCCAGCTCGCGGGCGAAGATGTCCATGGCCCAGCCTTCGGTGACGATGTGGTGCAGCGTCAGCACGAAGCAGTGCTCGCGCTCGTCGGCCTTGACCAGACAGGCGCGCAGCAGCGGCCCCCGCTCCAGGTCGAAGGGCTGGTGCGCCTGGTCGTCGGCCAGTTGTTGCAAACGTTGCTGGCGGGCATCGTCTGACAAAGCGCTGAAGTCTTGCCAGTCCAGATGCAGACCGCTGTCTTCGGCCACGCACTGGTACGGCACGCCGTCGATGCTGGGGAACGTGGTGCGCAAGGTTTCGTGACGCACGATCAGCGCCTGCAGCGCACGCTCGAAGGCGTCCACGTGCAGGGTGCCGCGCAGGCGTGCCATGCCGCCGACGTTGTACGCCGGGCTGTCAGGCTCCATTTGCCAGAGGAACCACATGCGCTGCTGCGAGTACGACAGCGGCACGGCCTGGCGGCGGTCGACGCGGGCGATTTCGCCTTGCAGGTTGCGCTCGCCGACCGCGCGCAAGCGCGCGATCTCGGCACAGAAGGCGCCCAGTTCGCTGGCTTCGAACAGGGTCTTGAGCGGCAGCTCGACATCGCAGGCCTGGCGGCTGCGCGAGACAATCTGGGTGGCCAACAGCGAGTGGCCACCCAGGGCGAAGAAGTCGTCCTGCAGGCCGATGCGCGGCAGGTTCAGCACTTCACGCCAGATCGCAGCGACCTGTTGCTGCAACTCGGTTTGTGGTTCGACATGCTCACGCTGCTGCCACACCGGAGCCGGCAGCGCCTTGCGGTCGACCTTGCCGCTGGGGCCCAGCGGCATCTGTGCCAGCGGGATGAGCTGTGCCGGCACCATGTACGCTGGCAACTGGGCAGCCAGCACTGCCAACAGCTCGGCGGGCTGGGCGCTGCCACAGTAGTAGCCCACCAGTTGCGCGCCGACAGCATCCTTGTGAATCAATACCAGCGCCTGTTCGACACCCGCCTGCGCCAGCAGGCAGGCCTGGACTTCCTCGGGTTCGACGCGGAAGCCACGCACCTTTACCTGCTGGTCGAGGCGGCCAAGGTATTCCAGTGCCTCCATCTGCACCTGCCAACGGGCACCATCGCCACTGCGGTACAGACGCTGACCATTACCGTCGGCCTGGGGTACGAAGCGCTCGGCAGTGAGGCCGGGGCGGCCCAGGTAACCACGGGCCAACCCCGCGCCACCGAGGTACAGCTCGCCCGGCACCCCGGGGATAGTCAGTTCCAGCTCATCGTCCAGCACGCGGCACAGCACATTGCCCAGCGGCCGGCCGATGGGCGAGCGCTCGCCGTCCGCTGCCTGGCAGTGCCAGTGGGTGACGTTGATGGCGGTTTCGGTCGGGCCGTAACGGTTGTGCAACTGCACCTGCGGCAGCACTTGCAGCACGCGGTCTCGTAGCGTGGCGGACAACGCTTCGCCACCCGAGAACACCCGGCGCAGGCTGGTGCAGGCACCCGCCTGCGGCTCCTGGACGAACACCTGCAACAGCGGCGGCACGAAGTGCAGCGTGGTCACCCCATGGGCCTGGACCATGGCAGCGATACGCTGCGGGTCGCGGTGTTCACCAGGGCCGGCGAGCACCAGCTTGCAGCCGGTGACCAGCGGCCAAAAGCATTCCCACACCGATACGTCGAAGCTGATCGGTGCCTTCTGCATCAGCACGTCGCTGTCATCCAACGCATAGGTGGCCTGCATCCATTGCAGGCGATCGGCCAGGGCCGCGTGAGTGTTGCCCACGCCCTTGGGTTGGCCGGTGGAGCCGGAGGTGTAAATCACGTAGGCCAGGTTGTCACCGTGCAGGTGCAGACCGGGAGCGTGGCTGGGCCAGCTGTCCAGGTGCAACTGGTCGAGGGCAATGGCACTGACACCGTCGACCTGCGGCAGCTTGCCCAGCAGGCTGCTGTGGCTCAGTAGCAAACGGGCGTCGCAGTCGGCCAGCATGTAGGCCAGCCGTTCGGCCGGGTAATCGACATCCAGCGGCACGTAGGCACCGCCAGCCTTGAGAATGGCTAGCAGGCCGACCAGCAATTGCGGTGAGCGCTCGATGGCAATGGCCACACAGGTATCGGGGCCGACGCCTTTGTCACGCAGGTAGTGGGCCAGGCGGTTGGCTTGCTGGTGCAACCCGGCGTAATCCAGGCTGCCCCCGTCCCAAATCAGGGCGGTGCGCTGCGGCGTCAGGCGTGCCTGCTCATTGAGTTGCTCGACCAACAGGTGCTGCGCTGCGGCGGCCGGTGCCTGGCCCCAACCCAGCAGTTGCGCACGGCCGGGCTCATCCAGCAATTGCACGTCGCCCAGCGCCTGCTGCGGCGCGGCACACACCTGTTCCAGCAGCGCCAACAGATGATGGGCCAGACGTTCGACGGTGCTGGCTTCGAACAGCTCCGCGGCGTAGTCGACGGCCAGGCTCAGGCGGCCCAGATGGTCCTCCTCACTGTGCAACTGCAAGTCGAACTTGGCTTCGCGGCTGTGCCACGCCAGCTCTTCGGCCAACAGCCCCGGCAGACGCCGCAGGGCTGACAGGTCGCGTTGCTGGTGGTTGAACATGACCTGGAACAGGCCTTGCTCTCGGGCCTCTGGCAAGGCTTCGACCAACTGCTCGAATGGCAGGTCCTGGTTGGCCTGGGCTTCCAGGGTGGCCTGACGGACCTGGGCCAGCAACTGCGCGAACGGCAGGCGGCCATCGAGCTGCGCGCGCAACACCTGGGTGTTGATGAAGAAGCCGACCAGGCCCTGGGCTTCCAGTCGCGGGCGGTTGGCGTTGGGCACACCGACGCGGATATCGGCCTGGCCGCTGTAGCGGTGCAGCAGCGCCTGCCAACCTGCCAGCAGGACCATGAACAGGCTGGCGTGCTGCTCGCGGGCCAGGCCCTTGAGCGCTTCGGTAAGCCTGGCCGGCACCTTTAGGCTGAAACGGGCGGCGCGATGGTCGCGCTGGCTGGCACGTGGATGATCGGTGCACAGGTCGAGCACCGGCAGTTCATCGCCCAGGCGCGCCTGCCAATATCGCAACTGCCGCTCGGCTTCGCCTTCGGCCAGCCATTGCCGCTGCCAACTGCCGTAGTCGGCGTAACCCAGGGGTAGCGGCGCCAGGTTGGCCTCCAGGCCTTGGCAGCGAGCGGCGTACAGCTTGGCGAATTCTTCGAGCAGGATGTTCAGCGACCAGCCGTCGGCAACGATGTGGTGCAGGGTCACCCACAGCTGATGCTCTTCGTCGCCCAGCCGCACCAGGGTCACCCGCAGCAACGGGCCCTGGGTGAGGTCGAACGGCTGGCAGGCCTCGGTTTCACGCTGCGCGGCAACTTGCTCGGGCGAGTGCCCCCCAAGGTCCAGGCAATGCAGGCTGAACGGCTGTTGCGGCAGGATACGCTGCAGCGCCTGGCCATTCTCTTCGCTGAACACGGTACGCAACGATTCATGGCGCGCCACCAGCGCCTGGAAGGCCGCTTTTAGGGCGTCGACATCCAGCTCGCCGCGCAGGTGCAAGCCGGCGGGAATGTTGTAGGCCGCTGATTGTGGCTCCAGCAGCCACAGCAGCCACAAGCGGTTCTGCGCCAGCGACTGGGGCAACGCCTGGGCGCGCTCCAGCGTGGTGATGGCCACGGTGCCTGCGGCGCCATCGGCGATGATCTGTGCCACGGCCTTGCTGTAGTCGGCCAGTACCGGCGCCTCGAACAGCGTGCGCAGGCTCAGGTCGATACCCAACTCATCGGCCAGGCGCGCTGTGACCTGGGTGGCGGCGATGGAGTTACCGCCCAGCAACAGGAAGTGGTCGTCCGCGGCCACCGCCTCTACCTCGAGGATGTCGCGCCACACAGCGCCGATGCGTGCTTGCAGCTCATCACCAGCGGTTGCACCGGCACCGGCTTCGCTTGCCTCAGGGAAACGGGCATAGCAGTCCAGGCTGCCATCGTCCATGCGCAGGCAGCAGGCAGAGCGCTGCAACTTGCCGCTGGAGGTCTTCGGCAGCGCGCCGGGGTTCAGCAGCAGGACCACGGCGGGGGCCTGTCGGCAGGCGTCGGCGACGACCTGGCGCAGGGTCTTGATCAGGTCCTGGGGCTTGATTGCCTTTTGCACGTTGCGGCTGATCTCCACCGCGACACCGATGCCCTCCTCGCCTTGGTGCTCGACGGCGAACACCGCCACCCGGCCTTTACGCAGCACCTGAACTTCGCGCTCGAGGTTTTTTTCCAGGTCTTGTGGGTACAGGTTTTGCCCACGCACGATCAGCATGTCCTTCAGACGCCCGGTGACGAATACCTCGCCGTCACGCATGAAGCCCAGGTCGCCGGTGCGCAGCCAGGTCTGGCCGTCCATTTCGACAAAGGTGCGAGCGCTGGCTTCGGGGTTGCGCCAGTAACCCAATGCGATACTCGGGCCGCCGGCCCAGATCTCGCCAACCTGGTTGTCATCCAGCACTTGCAGGCGTTGTGGTTCGACGATACGTACGGCATGCCCCGGCTGTGGGTAGCCGCAGCTCATCAGCACACTGCCCTTGCCCGGCTCGGCACGGTTGGCAGCGAAGGCTGCGGCGTCCAGCTCCAGCGCGGCGATACCTTGGCCACGACGGCTGCCGCTGACGAACAGGGTGGCTTCGGCCAGGCCATAACTGGCGAAGAAACTCTGCGGATCGAAGCCGCAGGCCTGGAACTTGTCGGCGAAGGTGGCCAGGCTGTCCTGGCGGATAGGCTCGGAACCGGAATAGGCCACGCGCCAGCGGCTCAGGTCGAGCCCGGCCTGCGAAGCCTCGCTCACCCGTTCGCTGCACAAGCGGTAGGCGAAGTCGGGCCCGCCGCTGATGGTGCCACCGTAGTCGCTGATGGCCTGCAACCAGCGCAGCGGCCGGGCCAGGAAGTAGCCCGGCGACATCAGCACGCAGGGCACGCCACTGAAAATCGGCTGCAGCAGGCCGCCGATCAGACCCATATCGTGATAAAGCGGCAGCCAGCTGACGATCACGTCGTCGGGGTTGAGGTCGATGCCAAAGCCTTGGCGGATCAGTTGCTCGTTGGCCACCAGGTTGCCATGACTGACCTGCACGCCCTTGGGCAGCGCAGTGGAACCGGAGGTGTACTGCAGGAAGGCGATGTCATCGCCCTTGAGTACGGGCTCACGCCAGTTCGCCGCCAGGGCCGGGTCCAAGCCATCCACTGCCAGCAGTTGGGGGGCATTGTCCGCCGCCAGGGCTTCCAGGCCCTGCAGGCTGTCGTGCAGCGCCGCCACGGTCAGCAGCAGGCGCGGCTCGGCGTCGTCGATGATCGACAGCAAACGCTCCTGGTGGTGCTGGCGCGCCGACTCCGGTGGGTAAGCCGGCACCGCGATGACCCCGGCATACAGGCAGCCGAAGAACGCCGCCACATAGTCCGGCCCGCTGGGAAACAACAGCACTGCACGATCGCCGAAGCGGGTACGAGCCTGCAAGGCGGCGGCGATGGTGCGCGCGCGCTGGTCGAGGTCCCGGTAGCTCAGCACGGCCTGCTCGCCGGGCGCGTCGGCCAGAAAGCGCAAGGCAATGCTGTCCGGGGTCTGCGAGGCGCGTTGCGCCAGGGCCTGGACCAGCGTGTGCGGGAGTTCGAAGGCGTCCGTCATGGGGTGTTCCTGCCAGTGTCTGGTTAGGTCCGACAGCTGCTCCACCAACATGGGCGGGCAACGTATGCGACCGGGGATGTACACAGGGGAACGGATGGGCGGGGAGAGAAATTAGCGGGGGCGATTAGGCTTCAAGGGTTGATAAGGCATATCCCCAAAGCCAACCGCGGCTAAGAACTGAAACAGGTCGATATTAATTACATTTCGCATTTGACAATTATTATCATCTTGAATAGCTTGTCGCACGTCGTAGGAAGCTTCCCAACCTTGGGCGCCTCCTCTCCCTCTGTGACAAGGTGATTTCCATGGCGGAACAACTATCCACAAGTAAGTGCGATTCACCATTACTGCAGGCCTTCGTCGACAACCGCAGCATCCTGGTCAAGATCGCCGCCCGCATCACAGGCTGCCGTTCGCGCGCTGAGGACGTGGTACAGGATGCCTTTTTCCGGCTCAGCACCGCCCCGCAGATCACCTCATCGTTCAAGGCCCAGCTGAGCTACCTGTTCCAGATCGTGCGCAACCTGGCGATCGACCACTATCGCAAGCAGGCGATGGAGCTGAAGTACTCCGGTAGTGAGGAGGAAGGCATGAACGTGGTGGTGCAGAACGCCTCGCCCGAAGCCACCCACATCAACCGCGCCGCGCTGAACGACATCGCGGAGGCCTTGAACGAACTGCCGCCACGCACCCGCTATGCTTTCGAGATGTACCGCCTTAATGGCGTGCCGCAGAAGGACATTGCCAAGGAACTGGGCGTATCGCCGACCTTGGTCAACTTCATGATCCGCGATGCGTTGGTGCATTGCCGCAAGACGGCCAGTCGGCAGGCCTGAAGCTAGCTGCAAGCAAAAGCGAGAGCGAACCTGGATCGCTCTGCTTTTGCTTGCAGCGCTAGTGTGGTGTTTTGCAAATACGGCCAATAACTCGCGAGCGATTTTTGCGTTCAGGCAAGGCATCGCGACGAGTCGTAGCCCACTACGGCGAGGAGCGACAACGCCGCATGAGTGCAAAAAGCGCCGCGAGTTATGGTCGTTATTTGTGAAACACCACACTAGCCCCTACGTCAGCTTGCAACGATCGAAAAACCGCTCCCGCCCCAGAATCATCAACGCCGCCCGCTTGTGTGGAAAGTCGAACTCTTTGTCGCAATGGAAACATTGGTCGTGCATGTAGCCAATCATCTTGCCGTTGTCGGCGCGCGGCTCGGCCACCACCCGCTGGGTGCGCGGGTCATCCAGGAACAGGTAGTGCACCAACGCCGATAGCCAGCTGGCCACCTTGTGCGGCCCTCGGTGGCTCTCCTCTCCCACCAGCATATGGATACCGCGGTCGTAGTCATCGGCCGGGTAGAAGGGGGCAATGCGGTCCTCCTTGGCCCAGTACGCCTCGAAGTAGGCAAACGGCTCGTCATTGAAACAACCGATCAACGTCAACGTATGCGGGTCGGCTTCGAGCTTGGCCAAGTATTCGCGGTGCTGCGCCAGCGTGCCACCCTCCTGCCAGAACGCCTCCACGCGAGGGTTGTTCTGCCAGCGGTTGAAACGCTCCAGGTCATGCTCGATCTCCAGGGTACGCAGCGATACCCAACTGCCCAAGCGCGCATCGAAGCGCCGGTACACTTCGCCCCGCGGCTTGGGCGCCCGGCGCGGGTGGCGCTTGCCGTTGCTGATCTGCATCTGCTGCGGATAGACCCCGGCAACCGACTCGCCCAGCCACGGCTGCGGCAGTTGCCAGAACAGTGCGCGCTCGCACAGGTACTGGCCCGGCTGTTCACCGCCCAGCAGCAGGCCACTGGCCAACGCCTGCGGCAGCACTTCGGGCAGGTGCCAGGTCAGACGCTGGCAGGCCGTATCGCGCGACAGCAACCAATAGCAGGCGGCCCACAAGGCTTGGTAGGGGCGCTCGGGGCAAAAGCGCTCAAGGTGAACGTGCAGAGAAGCGCCAGGCTCCAGGCGCAACTGGATCAGGGGGCGGCCTTCAAGGGCCAGGCTTAGCCAGCTGTCGCCCTCCTCGGCACTGAGGCTGCGCCAGCGTGGCGGTGACTGTGGCTGCGAAGCGGCATCGTACGGCATGGGCTTGACTCACGAGAATGAAGAAAAGGCACACTGCAGGGAACGTTGCCGCAACACGGGAATTTAGTCTTGCGGTGCAGCCACCGTGATACGGTACGGCTCGAAGATGCGCGCCAGTTCGCCACTGTCGCGCAGGGCGCGCAGCAGCGCCGCGAACGACTGCTCGCCGATCGGCGCCCCCGGACGCAGCAAGGCGTAGTGGTGATAGACCTGGTCAATGCGTTGCGAAGGCACCAGTTGCGCCCTGCTCGCCGGGTTGCGTGCCAGAAAATCGCTGAGGTAGGAGCGCGTGACCAGGGCGATATCGGCGCGGCCGGCCTGCACCATCAGCAGGTTGCTGTCGTGGGAATAGGTCAGGGTCGCATTGTATGTCTTGCGCAGGTAGCCCGGCTCAGCGTTGAAACTGGCGAACGCGTAGTGGTAGCCGTTGAACAATGCCAGGCGTTTGCCGCGCAGGTCATCGAAGTAGTGTGGATCATTGCCATTTGCCTTGCGGGCGACGAACACTTCGGCATCTTCCAGGCCCATGTCCACGGCCTGATGGGCAATCTGCTCCCAGCCCCATTGTGGATTCTCGAAAATTGCCATGTCGGTGCGGCCCTGCTGGAAGTCACCGAAGCGCCGCTGGATAGACGTAGGCACCAGAACGAAGTGATAGTGCTGCTGCGCCCGGTTGAGTGCATCGACCAACTGCGGCAGCAAACCGGTATCGGCGCCTTGCTCGGGGCGCACCGTGTAAGGCGGGAAATGGGCCGCGCCAATCTTCACTTCGACCGCTTCCCCCGCCCGTACGGGTGCCGCCAACCAGAACACGGCCAGCAGCATCAGGGTGGACAAGGCCTTGAGGCCGGGCGCTGGAGTCAAGACGGACACTCATCACGGTTTATGCCGGTATCTGCTTAAGCTAGGCGTTTTCCGGGGGCGGCACAACTACCGGTGCCTGCTCTTTGTGCCAAAGCAGGCGGCAAAATGCCATAGGATGCCGTATGCCCAGACATTGGCTACGCTCTAGCAGGATCTGCAAGGGAGCCTGGTATGGGCCATTGGTTGGTGATCGACCTGGAAGCCACCACCGACGATGGTGGGTGGCCGGTCACAGAGATGGAAGTCATTGAAATCGGCGCAAGCCTGGTTACCCGCGAAGGACGCGAGGTCGACCATTTCCAGCGTTTTGTAAAGCCACGGCGGCGGCCGCAGCTGACCCCGTTCTGCCGCGAACTGACCCACATCAGCCAGGCCGACGTGGACAACGCCGCGCCGTTTCGCGAGGTGTGGGCAAGCTTCGAGCGCTGGCTGGGGCACCACCGCGGGCAGCTTCAGGCCTGGGTCAGCTGGGGCGACTACGACCGCCAGCAACTGCACCAGGAGTGGCAGCAGCACGGCCTCGACAGCCTGCTGCGCACATTGCCGCACATCAATCTCAAGCAACGCTTTGCCAAGGCCCGCCACCTGCAGCGCCCCACCGGCCTGAACGGCGCCCTGCAACTGGCCGGCATGCACTTTTGCGGGCAACAGCACAGGGCCCTGGAAGATGCGCGCAACACGGCGCGGCTATTACCGTTGAGCCTGCCCGCCAACAGCCCCTGAAAGCAGATGACGAGGCCTGTGGGCTTGGGCATACTGGCGAGCCCTTTTTCACCACCTCTTTTCAGGAGTCGCCCATGTTCCAGGTCAACGAGTACTTCAACGGCGCCGTCAAGTCGATCGCATTCTCGGGCGAAGAAGGCCCGGCCACCGTCGGCGTCATGGCTCCGGGCGAATACGAATTCGGCACTGCCAAGCGCGAGATCATGCATGTGGTATCGGGCGCGCTGACCGTGAAACTGCCGGGTAGCGACAACTGGGAAACGTTCAAGGCAGGCGACAAGTTCAATGTTGCCGCCGACAGCAAGTTCCAGCTGAAAGTGGCGGTGGATACTGCCTACCTGTGCGAGTACCGCGACTAAGCGTCGGCCTGTGCCGGCCTCTTCGCGGGTGAACCCGCTCCTACAGGTGCTTCGATGTTGTGCGGTCCTTGTAGGAGCGGGTTTACCCGCGAAGAATCCAGCACTAATCCTTCAGGAAGTCAGCAACGCGTTCAGCCGCCGCCTGCAAGTGCTGCTCATGGCTGAACCCCGAAGCCTTCAACGGCTTCAGGTCATGGTCCCCCGCCGCTAGCCAGCTCACCTCGATCGCCGGCGACAACGCATACCCCGCCACCGCCTCGCGGTTACCCAGCGCATCCCGCTCGCCCTGCACGATCAACGTCGGTGTCTTCAACTCGGCCAGGTGCTCTACCCGTGGCTTCTCGGGTTTACCCACCGCGTAGAACGGATAGCCCAGGCACACCAGCGCATCCGCGCCCAGTTCGTCGGCCAGCAGGCTCGCCATGCGCCCGCCCATGGACTTGCCCCCCAAGGCCAGCTTGCCCGCGACCAAAGGTCGCACTTGCCGGTACACCTCGCGCCAGCATTCAAGCAACACCTTCTGCGGGTTCGGCGGCCGCTTGCCACCGGTAACCCTGCGCTCGGCCATGTACGGGAACTCGAAGCGCACTACCGCTACCCCAAGAGCCGCAAGCCTTTGCGCCATTTCGTCCATGAACCCGCTGTCCATCGGCGCGCCCGCGCCATGGGCCAGGATCAGGCACCCTTTGTAGCCCTCTTTACCTTCAACCCGCGGAGGATCGCAGCGCAAGCCTGGGACATTTGCGACCTTCGCCCATTGATCCCCGTCAATACCGGCACTTTGCCCATTAATCATGCTTGCCTCGCTGTAAAGCCTGCCAAATAACCGTGGATGGGAACCCATACATGAACACAACCAGCAGTACCGCCTATAACTACAAGGTGGTCCGCCAATTCGCCATCATGACGGTGGTGTGGGGAATCGTCGGGATGGGGCTCGGCGTCTTCATCGCCGCCCAGCTCGCCTGGCCGTCCCTCAACTTCGACCTCCCCTGGACCAGCTTCGGCCGCCTGCGCCCCCTGCATACCAATGCGGTGATCTTCGCGTTCGGCGGCTGCGCACTGTTCGCCACCTCCTATTATTCGGTGCAACGCACCTGCCAGACCACCCTGTTCGCACCGGGCCTGGCCGCGTTCACGTTCTGGGGCTGGCAACTGGTTATCCTGCTGGCGGCCATCAGCCTGCCGCTGGGCTACACCAGCTCCAAGGAATACGCCGAACTGGAATGGCCGATCGACATTCTGATCACCATCGTCTGGGTGGGCTACGCCATCGTGTTCTTCGGTACGCTGATGAAGCGCAACACCAAACACATCTACGTCGGCAACTGGTTCTTCGGCGCCTTCATCCTGACCGTGGCACTGCTGCACATCGTCAACAACCTGGAGCTGCCGGTCAGCCTGACCAAATCCTACTCGGTCTACGCAGGCGCCACCGATGCCATGGTGCAGTGGTGGTACGGCCATAACGCGGTGGGCTTCTTCCTGACCGCAGGCTTCCTGGGGATGATGTACTACTACGTGCCCAAGCAGGCCGAACGGCCGGTGTATTCGTATCGCTTGTCGATCGTGCACTTCTGGGCACTGATTACCCTGTACATCTGGGCCGGCCCGCACCACCTGCACTACACCGCCCTGCCCGACTGGGCGCAGTCGCTGGGCATGGTGATGTCGCTGATCCTGCTGGCACCTAGCTGGGGCGGCATGATCAACGGCATGATGACCCTGTCGGGCGCCTGGCACAAATTGCGCAGCGACCCGATCCTGCGCTTCCTGGTGGTGTCGCTGGCGTTCTACGGCATGTCCACCTTCGAAGGCCCGATGATGGCCATCAAGACGGTCAACGCCCTGTCCCACTACACCGACTGGACCATCGGCCACGTCCACGCCGGCGCCCTCGGCTGGGTAGCGATGATCTCGATCGGCGCGCTGTACCACACCATCCCCAAAGTGTTCGGCAAAGAACGCATGTACAGCCTCGGCCTGATCAATGCGCACTTCTGGCTGGCCACCATTGGTACCGTACTGTACATCGCTTCGATGTGGGTCAACGGCATCGCCCAGGGCCTGATGTGGCGCGCGGTCAACAGCGACGGCACGCTCACCTACTCGTTCGTGGAAACCCTGGTGGCCAGCCACCCAGGCTTCGTCGTGCGCTTCGTCGGCGGCGCGATCTTCCTCAGCGGCATGTTCCTGATGGCCTGGAACACCTGGCGCACCGTGCGTTCGCCAGCGCTTGACGTCGCCCCTGCGAACGCCCAGTTGGCTTGAGGAGAAACGCCTGATGAAACATGAAGTCATCGAGAAAAACGTCGGCCTGATGGCCCTGCTGATGGTATTTGCCGTCAGCATCGGCGGCCTGACCCAGATCGTCCCGCTGTTCTTCCAGGACGTCACCAACAAACCGGTGGAGGGCATGAAGCCCTACACCGCGTTGCAACTGGAAGGCCGCGATGTCTACATCCGCGAAGGTTGCGTAGGCTGCCACTCGCAGATGATCCGCCCGTTCCGCGCCGAAACCGAGCGTTACGGCCACTACTCGGTGGCCGGTGAAAGCGTGTGGGACCACCCGTTCCTGTGGGGCTCCAAGCGCACCGGGCCGGACCTGGCCCGGGTCGGTGGCCGCTACTCGGACGACTGGCACCGTGCGCACCTGTACAACCCGCGCAACGTGGTGCCGGAGTCGAAGATGCCGTCCTACCCGTGGCTGGTTGCCCAGCAGGTCGACAACAGCCACACCGACGTCAAGATGCGCACCCTGCGCACCCTGGGCGTGCCGTACACCGACGACGACATCGCCGGCGCCCGTGAAGCAGTCAAGGGCAAGACCGAGATGGATGCACTGGTCGCCTACCTGCAAGTGCTCGGCACTGCGATCAAGAACAAGAGGTGAGTGCGATGGAAATGGACATCGGCATGATCCGCGGGCTGGGCACCCTGGTGGTGATGATTGCCTTCATCGGCCTCACCCTGTGGGTCTTCAACCGCCGCCGCGACCGTGATTTCGCCGAAGCGCGCCTGCTGCCCTTCGTCGACGACCGCCTGCCCCCTGCCGGGCAGGAACCTGCTGCAAAAAGGAGTAACGGGCAATGACCACCTTCTGGAGTACGTACATCAGCGTACTGACCATCGGTAGCCTGATTGGCCTGACCTGGCTGCTGCTCGCCACGCGCAAAGGCCAGAGCAACAACACCACTGACGAGACCATGGGGCACAGCTTCGACGGCATCGAGGAGTACGACAACCCGCTGCCCAAGTGGTGGTTCTGGCTGTTTGTTGGCACCTTGGTGTTCTCGGTCGGCTACCTGATCCTTTATCCGGGCCTGGGCAACTGGAAAGGCATCCTGCCGGGCTATGAAAATGGCTGGACCGGTGCCAACGAATGGCAGAAGGAAATGGACAAGGCCGATGCCAGGTTCGGTCCGATCTTCGCCAAATACGCCGCCATGCCCGTAGAAGAAGTGGCGAAGGACCCGCAGGCGCTGAAAATGGGCAGCCGCCTGTTTGCCTCCAACTGCTCGGTGTGCCACGGCTCCGACGCCAAGGGCGCTTTTGGCTTCCCCAACCTCACCGACAATGACTGGCGCTGGGGCGGCGATCCGGAAACCATCAAGACCAGCATCATGGGTGGTCGCCATGGCGTGATGCCGGCCTGGGCCGAAGTGATTGGTGACCAGGGCGTGGCCGATGTGGCTGCATTCGTGGTCAGCAAACTCGATGGCCGCACACTGCCTGAGGGCGCGAAAGCCGATGTCGAGAACGGGCAGAAGATCTTTGCTGCCAACTGCGTGGCCTGCCACGGCCCGGAAGGCAAAGGTACGCCCGCCATGGGCGCACCGAACCTGACCCACCCGCAGGCGTTCATCTATGGCTCGAGCTTTGCCCAGTTGCAGCAGACCATTCGTTATGGCCGCCAGGGGCAGATGCCGGCGCAGGCCGAGATCCAAGGGAATGACAAGGTGCACCTGCTGGCGGCTTACGTGTATAGCCTGTCGCAGGATGGTTCGGCTGAGACTGTGACGGCCAAGTGAGTTCGCCGAAAGGCATTCGCCAAGTGAGTTCGCCGAAAGGCATTCGCCAAGTGAGTTCGCCGAAAGGCATTCG
>NZ_JBICII010000046.1:0-16582 GCF_043101865.1 Pseudomonas sp. zjy_15 | reverse complement strand
GTACAGGCTCAACAGCAATCACATGTCATCGAAATACCGCTCATGCCAATCCACCAGCGGCTGCGGCGAATTCAGCTTTTGCCCGTAGATCACCGAATACGAAAGCACGTTCTGCACATATTGGCGTGTTTCGTCGAACGGGATCGACTCTACCCACACATCGAAGCTCAGGTGCTTGGCGCCTTTGAGCCACTGGCGAACGCGCCCGGGGCCGGCGTTATAGGCTGCCGAAGCCAGCACCCGGTTGCCGTTGAACTGGCTGTGTACCTGGCTCAGGTAGGCTGCACCCAGCTGGATGTTCTTGTCCGGGTTCAGCACTTGCGCCGGTGATGCCAGCGGGATACTGAACTTGCGTGCGGTTTCCTTGGCCGTGGCCGGCATCAGCTGCATCAGGCCGCTGGCGCCCACGGGAGAGCGTGCGTCCTCCATGAAGGCGCTTTCCTGGCGAGTGATGGCGAATACCCAGCTCGAATGCAGGCCGCGAACCTTGGCTTCACGCACCAGCGTGTCGCGGTGGGCCATGGGGAAGCGGATGTCCAGGTCGTCCCAGTAGCGGGCCTGGCTGATGGTGCGGATGGCTGGAAAGTACCAGCGCAGCTCGTAGGCCAGGCGAGCCTGTGCAACCATTTCGTCACGGGTGAAGTGGCGGCTGACGTGGTACCACTCACGGCGGCCGTCGACAATCTGGCCACGGGCGTGGAATTCCAGTGCGCGCTGGATACCGGGCGTGTTACGGACCTTCTTGACCAGTTGCGGGCTCAGCAGCAGCGGCTTGTTGTTCAGCTGGTACGGTGCCTGTGCCCGGTCGGCGGCGAGAAAGCCATAGAAGTCACGCTCACGCGCTGCGGCCTTGTAAAGCAGCGGAACCTGCGGGTTGTTTGGCTGTGCCAGTTCCAGGCTGCGAGCCTGCCAGTACCTCCAGCGGCTGGTGCTGGCCAGGTCCTGGGGAAGGCGCTTGGTCAGCTCGTAGGCGTCCTCCCAGCGGCCCAGGCGCAGCAGCAGGCGAAGGCGCCATTCGCTGACGGTGTTGTCACGCAGCTCGGGGTCGTAGCGGGTCATCAGGCCGAGCGCGCGTGGGTCGTAGCGGCGTGCGAGGGTCAGGCCGATTTCGCGGGCGATGGCCACCTTTTCATCACGCGAGAAGTGCATGCGCTGGGCGTAATCGTCGAGCAGTGCCATGGCCCGCTCCGGGTTCTGCCGGGCCAGGCGGCGAAGGCCGAGGCTGACCACGTCGGACATGGCCTCGTTGACCGGGGTAAAGCGCGACGGCTGGTTGAGCAGCTCAGGCTTCTGCGCTACGTCGACCAGCAGGCGCCCCTGCGGGCGGAGGGTGGTCAGGCCCTTGGCCAGCGTGTTTGCCAGGCCGTAGTTGCGCGCCTGGGCTGCCAGCTTGGTGCGTGCCCAGCGCTTGGCTTCGGTCAACTGGCCTTCGGCTGCCCACATGCCGAACAGCGCGTCGCAGGCGGCAGGTTGCGATTTGCCGACGTTCCACAGCTTGTCGGCGGTGGCGTAACCTTCGGCGCGCAAGCCGTGGCTGAGCTGGTATTGGCCGTTGAGGCAGTCCAGTTCGGTAAAATTGAGCTTGGGGTCGTAGTACTTGACGAAGGTATCCCACTCGCCACGTTCGGCCAGCCAGCGCAACCAGCGCAGCTTCATCCAGTTGGCCTGGGGCAGGTCGCCATGCTTGGCAAGAAAGCCTTCGATTTCCTGGTTGCTGGCGCTTTTCAGGCGTGCTGTGAGTTCATCGTAGGCCAGGTAGGGCGTCAGCGGGTAGTCCTTCAAGGCCTGGGCATAGCGCAGGTACGGGCCTTTGTCGCCTTTGGCCAGCGCTCGCTTGGCCTCGTCGTAGTACTGGCGTTGCAGGGTCAGGTCGGCGGCCTGCGCCACGCAGGTGGCGGCGGTAAGCAGCAGGCAGGATGCAATATGTAACAGGCGGCTGCGCATGATACGTCCGGGCAGTTGAACCATGGGGAGTGTCGGCGGAGCCAGCACTGTTGGAAGCTATTGCCTTAGCTTAGCCGTTTGCCGGCGGTGGGTGAAAGCGCTGTGCGTGTATCGGGATATTAAGTTCGACCAGATGTCGCCAGGCGTTCGCCGGTTGGCCTGGCGGATGCCGTCGGGGCCCAAGTCAGGTAGAATGCGCGCCCGATTTATGGAGACCAACATGACCCTGCTCAAATTCAGCGATGTGTCCCTCGCATTCGGCGCCATGCCGCTGCTGGACAAAGTGTCCTGGCAGATCGCTCGTGGCGAGCGGGTGTGCATCATCGGCCGCAACGGCACCGGCAAGTCGAGCATGCTGCGCCTGGTCAAGGGCGAGCAGAAGGGCGACGACGGCGAAATCTGGCGTGCCCCGGGCCTGAAGATCGGTGAGCTGCCACAGGAGCTGCCGGTGGCCGACGAGCGAACGGTGTTCGACGTCGTAGCCGCTGGTCTGGACGGCGTGGGCGAGTTGCTGGCGCAGTTCCACCACCTGAGCATGAACATCCAGGGCGATGAAGACCTGGAAAAACTCATGCACGTCCAGCATGAGCTGGAAGCCCGCGACGGCTGGCGCCTGCAGCAGGTGGTGGAAAGCACGCTCAGTCGCCTGCAACTGCCGGCCGACAAGACCCTGGCCGAGCTGTCCGGTGGCTGGCGCCGCCGCGTGCTGCTGGCCCAGGCGCTGGTGTCCGAGCCCGACCTGCTGCTGCTCGACGAACCGACCAACCACCTGGACATCGGTGCCATTGCCTGGCTCGAAGAGGCCCTGCGTGGCTTCAACGGCGCGGTATTGTTCATCACCCACGACCGTTCGTTCCTGCAGAACCTGGCCACCCGCATCCTCGAGCTGGACCGTGGCGGCCTGATCGACTGGAACGGCGACTACGCCAGCTTCCTGGTGCACAAGGAGGCCGCACTGGCCGCCGAGGAAACCGCCAACGCGCTCTTCGACAAGCGCCTGGCCCAGGAAGAAGTGTGGATTCGCCAGGGTATCAAGGCCCGCCGTACCCGCAACGAAGGCCGTGTGCGTGCACTGAAGGCCCTGCGTGTGGAGCGTGGCGAGCGCCGCGAACGACAGGGCAAGGCCAACATTCAGATCGAAGCAGCGGACAAGTCCGGCAAGCAGGTGATGGTGCTGGAAAATGTCAGCTTCCATCACCCGGACGGGCCTCTGCTGGTCAAGGACTTTTCCATGGTCCTGCAGCGGCAGGACCGCATCGGTCTGCTGGGCGCAAACGGCACTGGCAAGACCACTTTGCTCAAGATGATGCTGGGCGACCTTGAGCCTACTGCGGGCAAAGTGGAGCGTGGCACCAAGCTCGAGGTGGCTTATTTCGACCAGATGCGCCACCAGCTCGACCTGGAAAAGACCGTGATCGACAACCTGGCCGAAGGCCGTGATTTCATCGAGATCGATGGTCAGAACCGCCACGTGCTGAGCTACCTGGGCGACTTCCTGTTCAGTCCCCAGCGTGCGCGCACGCCGGTCAAGGCGCTGTCAGGTGGTGAGCGTGCGCGGCTGCTGCTGGCCAAGCTGTTCAGCAAGCCGGCCAACCTGCTGGTGCTCGACGAACCGACCAACGACCTGGACGTGGAAACCCTCGAGCTTCTGGAAGAGGTGCTGTCCAACTACAAAGGCACCGTGCTGATGGTCAGCCACGACCGGGCCTTCCTCGACAACGTCGTTACCAGCACGCTGGTGTTCGAAGGCGAGGGTAAGGTGCGTGAGTATGTGGGCGGCTACGAGGACTGGATTCGCCAGGGCGGCTCGCCGAAATTGCTGGGTGTGACCGAGAGCAAGGGCGGCAAGTCTGCGCTCAACAGCGCGGTGGTTGAGAAGGTCGAGGCCAAGCCTGAACCTGTTGTTGCGGCGGTGGTGGAAGAGCCTTCGAAGAAGAAACTCAGCTACAAGCTGCAGCGTGAGCTGGAAATGCTGCCGGGGCAGATCGACGAGCTGGAACAGCGGATGGCCGAGGCTCAGGAAGAAGTGAATGCGGCGGGCTTCTATCAGCGGCCAATTGCAGAAACTTCGGCGGTGCTGGCACAGATCGAGAAGCTGCAGGGCGAGCTGGATGTATTGGTAGAGCGCTGGGCTGAGCTGGAAGGCTGACTGGCGTTAGCCTGTTCCGGCCTCTTCGCGGGTAAACCCGCTCCTGCAGGGATCGCCATACCCTTGCAGGCGCAGGCTTGCACGCGAAGAGGCCGGTTCAGGTCGAATCAATCCTTCTTCAGCAAGCGTACCGCCAGCACGTCACACGGCGCGCCGTGCAGCACATCGTTGGCCGTGGAGCCCAGCAGCAATGCCAGGCCGTGACGACCATGGCTGCCGACCACGATCAGGTCGCAGTTCTGGTCCTTGGCCAGCTGGTGGATTTCCTGGCGCGGTTGGCCGTAGGTCAGGTGCGAGTCGCCGCGGTTGATTTCCGGGTATTTGTGGAACAGGCGGTCCATGCGCTCCTTGGCCTGGTCGAACTGCTGCTGTTGCAACTGCGACAGGTCCATCGGTACGTCACCGCCGAAAGCCATGGCCATCGGCTCGACAATGTGCACCAGGGATACCTTGGCATTCGAAGGTTCTGCCAGCGCCATGGCGCGCTTGATCACCGGGTCGCACTCTTCGGTCAGGTCGACAGCGACCAACAAATGTTCGTATTTCATGAGCGGTACTCCTGACAATCGCGATAGAAGAAGTATGGTCGCTTTAGGGCGGGTCCACCGTGAAAATGGCTAACCAGCTCATTTGCAACGTTTTATGGGAACTACTGATATGACGGTATTGCTGGTGGTGTCAATCCTTGCGCTGATTCTCAGCCCGCTTTCCTGGCTGCGCAGTTCGCGCAAGCAGAGCGAGCAGATGAAGTTGCGCCTGGAGGCTCGGCGCATGGGGCTGGCCATGCAGCTGGCGCCTCAGCAGTGGCCGCATTGGCTGGAAAAAGAGCCGCCAAGCCCCTGCCCGCAATATCACCGAGCCCGGCGTCGTGGGCATGAGGACAGTTTCAGCTTCTGGCAGGTCAGCCCCGGGGTGTGGTGGAATCAGTGGCGCGAGCCCTGCGAAGACCCACGCTTCATGGGCGCCTTGTCGCGTTTGCCGGCGAGTGTGTACAAGGTGGAGGCCGATGCGCGGATGATTGCCTTGTACTGGACCGAGCGCGGCGATACTGCTGTGTTGCAGGATGTTGCCTACGCCCTCGAAACCTTGGCTTGAGCTCAGCCCATATGCGCCCCTGTAGGCGAGGATTCACCTGCGAACATCGGCAGGGCCGGTGCCAAGCTCCGCGGTGCCTGCTTCGCGGGTAAACCCGCTCCTACGGGGGCGGAATCCAGCCTGGTCAATCTGTTCTATAACGACAAAGCGGCGGCTCGGCATGACCCTGAAGGGGTGGGGTGCCAAGTCGCCGCTTTGCGTTCTGCTGCGCAGAAAAGGCCAGGCAGGCCGGGTATTCATGCAAGCAAGTGCCAGTGTAGTCGCCCTGGCTCGCCGCGCAAGCGCAAAGCACTCCAGCCAATACGTGTGGTCAATCGCTGACATGAATGACCGGCGATCACTGTCATCATGTTTTGTACCCGGGCGATAGAAAATGACTGGAAAGTCGCGCTTTCGCCGTGCTCGTGAGCATTTGACAACGCCCATCTTTTCGGAGAATGTGTGCACACCCAAATCAAACGGGCGTATGAATTGAGCGTTTGTATGTCATCACGCCAAGCCATACTTCCGACTAGCGCGCTGACGGGTGTGCCTGGGGCAGGGCAGCTAGGCCTGCTTTTGCTGCAGCGATCGGCGTGTACAGTTCAGCTTCCATATCGTGGAGATCAGTTGATGATTTACGAAGGTAAAGCCATCACGGTTAAGGCTCTTGAAAGTGGCATCGTCGAGCTCAAGTTCGACCTCAAGGGTGAGTCCGTCAACAAGTTCAACCGCCTTACCCTGAGCGAGCTGCGCCAGGCCGTCGATGCCATCCAGGCCGATGCCTCGGTCAAGGGCGTGATCGTCAGCAGTGGCAAGGACGTGTTCATCGTCGGCGCCGACATCACCGAGTTCGTCGACAACTTCAAGCTGCCTGAGGCCGAGCTGGTCGCTGGCAACCTGGAAGCCAATCGCATCTTCAACGCCTTCGAAGACCTCGAAGTGCCAACCGTTGCCGCCATCAACGGCATCGCGCTGGGCGGCGGCCTGGAAATGTGCCTGGCGGCCGACTACCGGGTCATGTCCAGCAGCGCCAGGATCGGCCTGCCGGAAGTCAAGCTGGGTATCTACCCGGGCTTTGGCGGTACCGTGCGCCTGCCGCGCCTGATCGGCTCGGACAACGCCATCGAGTGGATCGCCGCCGGCAAGGAAAACCGTGCCGAAGACGCCCTGAAAGTGGGGGCCGTCGACGCCGTGGTCGCCCCTGAGCTGCTGCTGGCCGGTGCCCTCGACCTGATCAAGCGTGCCATCAGTGGCGAACTGGACTACAAGGCCAAGCGCCAGCCGAAGCTGGAAAAGCTCAAGCTCAATGCCATCGAGCAGATGATGGCCTTCGAGACCGCCAAGGGCTTCGTCGCAGGCCAGGCCGGGCCGAACTACCCGGCCCCGGTCGAAGCGATCAAGAGCATCCAGAAAGCCGCCAACTTCGGTCGCGACAAGGCCCTGGAAGTCGAAGCCGCGGGCTTTGCCAAGCTGGCCAAGACCTCGGTCGCCGAGAGCCTGATCGGCTTGTTCCTCAACGATCAGGAACTCAAGCGCAAGGCCAAGGCGCATGACGAGATCGCCCACGACGTGAAGCAGGCCGCCGTCCTCGGCGCCGGCATCATGGGCGGCGGTATCGCCTACCAGTCGGCGGTCAAAGGTACGCCGATCCTGATGAAGGACATCCGCGAGGAAGCCATTCAACTGGGTCTGAACGAGGCCTCCAAGCTGCTCGGCAACCGCGTCGAGAAGGGCCGCCTGACCCCGGCCAAGATGGCCGAGGCCCTCAACGCCATTCGCCCGACCCTGTCTTATGGCGATTTCGCCAATGTCGACATCGTCGTCGAGGCTGTGGTCGAGAACCCGAAGGTCAAGCAAGCGGTACTGGCGGAAGTGGAAGGCCAGGTGAAGGACGACGCGATCCTCGCTTCCAACACCTCCACCATCTCCATCAACCTGCTGGCCAAGGCGCTCAAGCGTCCGGAAAACTTCGTCGGCATGCACTTCTTCAACCCGGTGCACATGATGCCGCTGGTTGAAGTGATCCGTGGCGAGAAGTCCAGTGAAGTGGCGGTTGCCACCACCGTGGCCTACGCCAAGAAAATGGGCAAGAACCCGATCGTGGTCAACGACTGCCCGGGCTTTTTGGTCAACCGCGTGCTGTTCCCGTACTTCGGCGGCTTCGCCAAGCTGGTCAGCGCCGGCGTCGATTTTGTGCGCATCGACAAGGTCATGGAAAAGTTCGGCTGGCCGATGGGCCCAGCCTACCTGATGGACGTGGTCGGCATCGACACCGGTCACCATGGTCGCGATGTGATGGCCGAAGGTTTCCCGGACCGGATGAAGGACGAGCGTCGCTCGGCCGTTGACGCGCTGTACGAGGCTAACCGCCTGGGTCAGAAGAACGGCAAGGGCTTCTACGCCTACGAAACCGACAAGCGCGGCAAGCCGAAGAAGGTTTTCGATGCCACCGTGCTCGACGTGCTCAAGCCTATCGTGTTCGAGCAGCGTGAAGTGACCGATGAAGACATCATCAACTGGATGATGGTCCCGCTGTGCCTGGAGACTGTGCGCTGCCTGGAAGACGGCATCGTCGAAACCGCCGCCGAAGCCGATATGGGGCTGGTCTACGGCATTGGTTTCCCTCCCTTCCGCGGTGGTGCGCTGCGTTACATCGACTCGATCGGTGTGGCCGAATTCGTTGCCCTGGCCGATCAGTACGCCGACCTGGGGCCGCTGTACCACCCGACCGCCAAGCTGCGTGAAATGGCCAAGAACGGCCAGCGCTTCTTCAACTGAGCGGTCAACGAGCTAGAGCGAGAGATTTGATATGAGCCTGAATCCAAGAGACGTGGTGATTGTCGACTTCGGTCGCACGCCAATGGGCCGCTCCAAGGGTGGCATGCACCGCAATACCCGCGCTGAAGACATGTCGGCGCACCTGATCAGCAAACTGCTGGAACGCAACGGCAAGGTCGACCCGAAAGAAGTCGAGGATGTGATCTGGGGCTGCGTCAACCAGACCCTGGAGCAGGGCTGGAACATCGCCCGCATGGCGTCGCTGATGACCCCGATCCCGCACACCTCTGCGGCGCAGACCGTCAGCCGCCTGTGCGGTTCGTCGATGAGCGCCCTGCACACGGCTGCCCAGGCGATCATGACCGGTAACGGTGATGTGTTCGTGGTGGGTGGCGTGGAGCACATGGGCCACGTCAGCATGATGCACGGTGTCGACCCCAACCCGCACCTGTCCTTGCATGCCGCCAAGGCTTCCGGGATGATGGGCCTGACTGCGGAAATGCTCGGCAAGATGCACGGCATCACCCGTGAGCAGCAGGACCTGTTCGGCTTGCGTTCGCACCAGCTGGCCCACAAAGCCACTGTCGAAGGCAAGTTCAAGGATGAGATCATCCCGATGCAGGGCTACGACGAAAACGGCTTCCTGAAGGTGTTCGATTTCGACGAAACCATTCGCCCGGAAACCACCCTCGAAGGCCTGGCGTCGCTCAAGCCTGCGTTCAACCCGAAAGGCGGTACTGTCACTGCCGGTACCTCGTCGCAGATTACCGACGGCGCATCGTGCATGATCGTGATGTCCGGCCAGCGTGCGATGGACCTGGGTATCCAGCCATTGGCGGTGATCCGTTCGATGGCAGTGGCCGGTGTCGACCCGGCAATCATGGGCTATGGCCCGGTGCCATCGACCCAGAAAGCCCTCAAGCGTGCCGGTCTGACCATGGCTGACATCGACTTCATCGAGCTCAATGAAGCCTTCGCTGCACAGGCCCTGCCAGTGCTGAAAGACTTGAAAGTGCTCGACAAGATGGATGAGAAGGTTAACCTGCACGGCGGCGCGATTGCCTTGGGCCACCCGTTCGGTTGCTCCGGGGCGCGGATTTCCGGCACCCTGCTCAACGTCATGAAGCAAAATGGCGGTACGCTGGGTGTTGCGACCATGTGCGTCGGCCTGGGCCAAGGTATCACTACTGTCTTCGAACGCGTCTGATCGCGTAGCGGGACAGCAACCGGGGCCTTGTGCCCCGGTTTTGTTTTTTCAGGTTTTATTCAAGAGGGTGTGCAACATGCAGATACAACCAGGCGTCTACCGGCATTACAAAGGGCCTGAGTACCGTGTCTTCAGTGTTGCGCGGCACTCCGAAACCGAAGAGTGGATGGTGTTCTACCAATGCCTGTATGGTGATTACAGCTTCTGGGTACGCCCCCTTTCGATGTTCGAGGAGTCCGTAGAAGTTGACGGCGAGCAGGTGCCACGCTTTGCTTTGGTCAAGGCCGAAGAGGGGCTGCCCGGGTTGCTGGGCAAGTCGCACGACTGATCGTCCGAGCTTGACCTCACACTTTTGCCACTATATATAGCGGTGCCGCGTCTGGCACTTGGCGCGTTTTTTATCTTCAGATTCAGGAATACTCCGATCCATGGGCAAATCGCTGGTCATTGTGGAATCCCCGGCCAAGGCCAAGACCATCAACAAGTACCTGGGCAACCAGTACGTGGTGAAGTCGAGTATCGGCCATATCCGAGACCTCCCCACCAGCGGTTCGGCCAGCGCGAGCAAAGAGCCGGCCGCCAAGCGTGGCAAGGCTGCGGGTGAGGCACCGGCGCTTTCGCCGAAAGAAAAGGCTCGCCGCCAGCTGGTGGCGCGCATGGGCGTCGACCCCGACCATGGCTGGAAGGCCAAGTACGAGATCCTGCCTGGCAAGGAAAAGGTGATCGAAGAGCTGCGCCGCCTGGCCAAGGATGCCGACACCATCTATCTCGCAACCGACTTGGACCGCGAAGGTGAAGCCATTGCCTGGCACCTGCGTGAGGCCATCGGGGGTGACGACACCCGCTACAAGCGCGTGGTGTTCAACGAAATTACCAAGAAGGCCATTCAGGAGGCCTTCTCGCAGCCGGGCGAACTGGACATCGATCGGGTCAACGCTCAGCAGGCGCGGCGTTTCCTCGACCGCGTGGTCGGTTACATGGTTTCGCCGCTGCTGTGGGCCAAGATTGCCCGCGGCCTGTCCGCTGGCCGTGTGCAGTCGGTAGCGGTAAAGCTGGTGGTGGAGCGTGAGCGTGAGATCCGCGCGTTCATCCCGGAAGAGTACTGGGAAATCCACGCCGACCTCGGCACCGCCAAGAACGCCAAGGTGCGTTTCGAGGTGGCGCGCGAGAAGGGCGAGGCCTTCAAGCCGCTGAACGAAGCCCAGGCCATGGCGGCGCTGGATAAGCTCAAGGCTTCCAGCTACAGCGTGGTCAAGCGCGAAGACCGTCCGACCAGCAGCAAGCCATCGGCACCGTTCATTACTTCCACCTTGCAGCAAGCGGCCAGTAACCGCCTGGGCTTCGGCGTGAAGAAAACCATGATGATGGCCCAGCGCTTGTACGAAGCCGGTTACATCACCTACATGCGTACCGACTCGACCAACCTGTCGGCGGACGCCCTGGAGATGGCCCGCAGCTACATCGAGCGGGAGTTCGGCAAGCAGTACCTGCCGGAGGCGCCACTGGTTTACGGCAGCAAGGAGGGCGCCCAGGAGGCGCACGAAGCGATTCGGCCTTCTGACGTGAATACCCACCCGACCAAGCTCAGTGGCATGGAGCGTGACGCCGAGCGCCTGTACGAGTTGATCTGGCGCCAGTTCCTGGCTTGCCAGATGCCGCCAGCGCAGTACCTGTCCACCAGCGTCACCGTCGCTGCCGGCGATTTCGAACTGCGTGCCAAGGGCCGCATCCTCAAGTTCGACGGCTACACCCGTGTGCTGCCACAGCAGAGCAAGCCGGGCGAAGACGACGTGCTGCCAGAAATGGTTCAGGGTGAAGCGCTTAAGCTGATCCAGATCGACCCGAGTCAGCACTTCACCAAGCCACCGGCGCGCTTCACCGAAGCCAGCCTGGTCAAGGAAATGGAAAAGCGCGGCATTGGCCGTCCATCGACCTACGCGGCGATCATTTCCACCATCCAGGACCGAGGCTATGTGACGCTGCACAACCGCCGCTTCTACTCCGAGAAGATGGGCGACATCGTCACCGAACGCCTGTCGGAGAGCTTCTCCAACCTGATGGACTACGGATTTACCGCTGTCATGGAAGAGAACCTCGACGACGTGGCCCAGGGCGAGCGTGACTGGAAGAACGTGCTCGACGAGTTCTACGGCGACTTCAGCAAAAAGCTGCAGACTGCCGAGTCCAGCGAAGACGGCATGCGCGCCAACCAGCCGACCATGACCAACATTCCATGCAAGGAATGTGGCCGGCCGATGATGATTCGAACCGCCTCTACAGGCGTGTTCCTGGGTTGCTCTGGCTACAGCCTGCCACCGAAAGAGCGCTGCAAGGCTACCGTCAACCTGGTGCCGGGCGACGAGATCGCCGCTGACGACGAGGGCGAGTCGGAATCGCGCGTACTGCTGGGCAAGCACCGTTGCCCGATCTGCGCCACGGCGATGGACGCCTACCTGCTGGACGAGAAGCACAAGCTGCACATCTGTGGTAACAACCCGGATTGTGTAGGTTACGAGATCGAGGAAGGCAACTACCGCATCAAGGGCTACGAAGGGCCGAGCCTGGAGTGCGACAAGTGCGGCAGCGAGATGCAATTGAAGACCGGCCGTTTCGGCAAGTTCTTCGGCTGCACCAACCCGGCGTGCAAGAACACCCGCAAGCTGCTCAAGAGCGGCGAGGCGGCGCCGCCGAAGATGGACAAGGTAGACATGCCGGAGCTCAAGTGCGAGAAGGTCGACGATACCTACGTGCTTCGCGACGGTGCTTCGGGGCTGTTCCTGGCTGCCAGCCAGTTCCCCAAGAACCGCGAGACCCGTGCGCCGCTGGTGCTGGAGATTGTGCCGCACAAGCATGAGATCGACCCGAAGTACCACTTCCTGTGCGATGCGCCGCAGAAAGACCCGGATGGCCGCCCGGCGGTGATTCGTTACAGCCGCAAGACCAAGGAGCAGTACGTGCAGTCCGAGGTCGATGGCAAGCCGACCGGTTGGAAGGCGTTCTACGACGGCAATGCCTGGAAGGTTGAAGATAAGCGCTGATCCATCGGTGCTGTGATATGGGGCCGCTTTGCGCCCCTTCGCGGGCTTGCCCGCTCCCACAGGTATCGCGCCGCCCTTGAATGTGGCGCTGTACTGGTGGGAGCGGGCAAGCCCGCGAAGGGGCGCAAAGCGGCCCCAATCATTTATGATGCAGATATCCGCCTTGTAGCCTTATGGGAGGGCACTGAAATGGCCCAGGAACTCTACACCCGTACCAACCAGAAACTGTTCTTCGCCGGCCTCGCCCTGGAGTCCATGGCCAAGGCTGAACAAAGCCTGGCCATGAATGCCCAAGGTCTGGTTCAGGCTGAACGCGAGTCGGCGCTGTTCCACCTGTATGGTGCTCTGTTGGGGCTGTGCCATGAAATCGGGGGCTTCTACCGCCTGCCGGTTGTCGCAACGGTGGAGCAGGCCCTGGCCGAGGATGCCCTGAACGGTATCGCCATCCCGGAAGTGGCCGAGTTGCTGGAGCTGGCCCGCCAGCGTGAAACCTGGCTGGCGCAAATGCTCGGTGCTTATGCCGATTTGTTCCGACCACCGGTCGCCAGAAAAGCGCCGAAAACCGACGTTACCCAGCCACTGATTCAGGCCGTCAATCTGGATGAGCCTGAGCATCCAGCGCTGACGCGTGTCGAGCTGGAAAGCTGGCGCAACGACCTCAAAAGTTTGGTGAGACGTTTCCGCGACGCGTTGAGTGAGTGCTGATAACCGCAACGGCTGGTACAATAATCGCCTTTCGCGGAGAACTGCCATTTATGTCTACGTCTTTTCTGGAAATTGTCGAGTTGCCTGACGGCCGCATCGAACTTCGTCGCGCCGAGGATGAGGGCTCTCTGGTAACCCTGGATTTCTCGGAAGACGCCAAGGTGTTCCTGCAGGGTCAGCATGTGGAAGTGGCCAAGGCCATGCTCAGTGTGGGCGTGCAGATGGCCGGTCGCCTGATGGATGGCGAGCTCGAGCGTGATGAAGGGCCGCGTGTGCTGCACTGAGGGTGCAGCAGCGTATCAGGCTAGTTGAAGTGACAGGCAAAGCCTGAACATCAGCCGAGGCGGATGTTCAGGCTTTGTGCGTTTCCGGCACTGGCAGCACGTAGCAGTTGCTGACGTGCAGTGGCATTGACGTTACCCAGCCAGCTCACCACTGTGTGGCTGAGGCCCAGGCGCAAAGCCTCACAGGCCAGTTGCAGCGAGCTTTGATTGCTGCGGGGTTGCAGCAGCAGAATGCGTTCACGGTTGAGTCCGGCATCGCGCAGCCAGGCCTGGGTCAGGCTTGGCGGTGGGGCGATCAGGGTCAGCCAGCGGGCCTCGTCCTCTTCGCTCAACTCGCGCAGCACTGGCGCCAGCAGGCTTTGGCAGTGGCCAGGGGCACCGCGCAGCGACAGTTCGCTGAACAGTTCGGGCTGGCTGCTCTTGCGCGCCAGTTCCCTGGCTTTTAGGCCTGGCAGCACGGGCTGGGCGAGGAATGCTTCGAACAGGGGCAACTGGGCTTGCTCGGGTGCGTGAATGAACTGCTGCATGACGCCTCCTGGATCAGCGGCGAATGACGCCGACGCTCAAGCCCTCGATCACCAGTTCCTGTTCTTTCAGGTCGACTTCGATGGGGGCGAATTCGGGGTTTTCGGCAAGCAGCCAGACTTTGCTGCCTTCGCGCTTGAAGCGCTTGACTGTGACTTCGTCGCCGATGCGCGCCACCACGATCTGGCCGTTGCGGGCTTCACGACAGGTGTGCACAGCCAGCAGGTCACCGTCGAAGATGCCGACGTCCTTCATGCTCATGCCGTGTACGCGCAGCAAATAATCGGCTTGGGGGTGGAAGAAGGCAGGGTTGATGTTGCAGGATTGCTCGATGTGCTGTTCGGCAAGAATCGGCGCACCGGCCGCTACCCGGCCGATGATGGGCAGGCCGGCTTCTCCGGCCTTGGCTTCCAGGCCGGGAATGCGGATGCCGCGGGAAGCGCCCGGCGTCATTTCGATCGCGCCCTTGCGGGCAAGCGCCTTGAGGTGCTCCTCGGCGGCATTGGGCGACTTGAAGCCCAGCTCCTGAGCAATCTCGGCGCGGGTAGGCGGGAAGCCGTTGTCTTCCAGGCAGCGCTTGATGAACGCGAGAATTTCGGCTTGGCGTGGCGTCAGTTTCAACATGGTAAGCGCTCTGTCTTTTTGTACAGTGACTGGGATTATATACAGTGTCAGGCCCGCTGCAAGCTCCAAGCTGCAAGAAAGGGCGAAACGGCAGTCCTCCCATGCTTTTCAGTCACCCCTGGACGCGATTTTGCGATATCCGGCCGGTGTTGCTGTCACATCACGCTTGCAGCTTCCAGCTTGCACCTTTTAAATGGCGACCGCCCAGTCACCGAGCCTTGACAGAAGCAGGGCTGAAACGTATGTTTCAAACACCTGTTTGTCTGGCGGAGTAGTCGGAGTAGTCATGGCCCAATCGGAAACCGTTGAACGCATTCTCGACGCTGCCGAGCAGTTGTTCGCGGAAAGGGGGTTCGCCGAAACCTCGTTGCGGCTGATTACCAGCAAGGCCGGGGTCAACCTGGCGGCAGTCAACTATCATTTCGGCTCCAAGAAGGCGCTGATCCAGGCCGTTTTCTCGCGTTTCCTTGGCCCATTCTGCGCCAGTCTCGAGCGTGAGCTGGAGCGCCGCCAGGCCAAGCCGGAGCAAAAGCCCAGCCTCGAAGAACTGCTGGAAATGCTCGTAGAGCAGGCGCTGGCCGTGCAACCGCGTAGCAACAACGACCTGTCGATCTTCATGCGCCTGCTGGGTCTGGCGTTCAGCCAGAGCCAAGGGCACCTGCGGCGCTATCTGGAAGACATGTACGGCAAAGTGTTCCGCCGCTACATGTTGTTGGTGAACGAGGCAGCGCCACGCATTCCGCCACTGGAACTGTTCTGGCGTGTGCACTTCATGCTGGGTGCCGCGGCCTTCAGCATGTCCGGTATCAAGGCCTTGCGGGCGATTGCCGAGACCGACTTCGGCATCAACACTTCGATCGAGCAGGTGATGCGCCTGATGGTGCCGTTCCTGGCGGCAGGCATGCGCGCTGACAGCGGTGTGACCGACGAGGCGATGGCCACTGCGCAGTTGCGCCCGCGAACAAAGACCAGCTCGGCTACCGCCAAGGCCTGAAGGCTGGGCGTGGCAGGGCGCTTCCGCTAAGCTAGCGCCCATGCCCGATCTACTTCACATTCCCCTTGCTGACCAGTGCCTGTGTGGCTTCGCTTTTGGCCAACGGCATGTGTCTGCCGGTGTCTGCTGCCCCCCGGTGGGCCGCTCTCTGTCTTCAATGAAGGATTACCCATGACTGTCAGCCTGCAAGGCTCCCTGATGGTGGATATCGCCGGTAAATGGCTGACCGCCGAAGACCGTCAACTGCTGCGCCAGCCCGAAGTGGCTGGCCTGATCATCTTTGCCCGCAATATCGACAGCCCGCGCCAGGTGCGCGAACTGTGCGCGTCCATCCGCGCTATTCGCCCCGATCTGATCCTGGCAGTGGACCAGGAAGGCGGGCGCGTACAGCGTCTGCGCCAGGGCTTTGTTCGCCTGCCGGCCATGCGTGCGCTGGCCGATAACGACAATGCCGAATACCTGGCTGAGCAGTGCGGCTGGCTGATGGCGACCGAGGTACTGGCGGTTGGCCTGGACCTCAGCTTCGCTCCTGTGCTCGACCTGGACCACCAGCGTAGCGCCGTGGTGGGCAGCCGCGCGTTCGAGAGTGACCCGCTGCGTGCAACGCAACTGGCTGGCGCGTTCATCCGTGGCATGAATGCGGCGGGTATGGCCGCCTGTGGCAAGCATTTCCCGGGGCATGGCTGGGCCGAAGCCGATTCGCACGTGGCTATCCCCACCGATGAGCGCAGCCTGGAACAACTGCGCCAGGCCGACCTGGTGCCGTTTACCCGCCTGAGTGGGCAGCTTGCGGCAGTGATGCCGGCGCATGTCATCTACCCGCAGGTCGACAACCAGCCAGCCGGCTTCTCGCGGCGTTGGTTGCAGGACATCCTGCGTGGCGAGCTGGGCTTTGACGGGGTGATCTTCAGTGATGACCTGTCGATGGCCGGTGCGCATGTGGTGGGCGATGCGGCCAGCCGTATCGAAGCGGCGCTGAGCGCCGGCTGTGATATGGGCCTGGTGTGCAATGACCGGGCGGCGGCGGAGCTGGCGCTGAGTGCGGCGCAGCGGTTGAAGGTCAAACCGTCGCCGCGGATTGCGCGGATGCGCGGGCAAGGTTTTGCGCGGACCGATTATCGCCAGCAGCCGCGCTGGCAGGAGGCGTTGGGGGCGTTGAAGGAAGCTCAGCTGGTCGATTGACTGCGCGGGCCTGTTCGCTGCCACCAGTCGGGTTTGCCCGCGAATACGGTAGCGGCGGCAACGGTGAGCGGCAGG
>NZ_JBICII010000045.1:0-11327 GCF_043101865.1 Pseudomonas sp. zjy_15 | reverse complement strand
TCCAGTGGTCATTTATCAGGCCAGCTGCAAGGTGTTCTTGCGCTTACGCTCGGCCAGGCCCCACACCAGCAATCCCAGCCCGCCAATCACCAGCCCGGCCACCACAATCCCCATCCAGCCCTGGCGCTGGAACAGCTGCGTGCCCAGCAACGACCCAAGCGCCCCGCCAATGAAGTAGCAGGTGATATAACCGGCATTCAGCCGCGTACGTGCCTCGGGCCGCAGGGCGATCACCGCGTTCTGGTTGCTCACATGCACCAGCTGTACCGCCAGGTCGAGCATCAGCACGCCCAGCAGCAAGGCGAGCAGCGACTGTTCGGCAAACCCCAGCGGCACCCACGACAGCAGCAACACCACCAGGCCCACGGTGGTGCCCAGCGACCCCTTGCCACGGTCCGCCAGGCGCCCGGCCCAGTTGGCCGACAACGCACCTGCCGCACCGGCCAGGCCGAACAGGCCGATCACTGCATCCGAATAGTGGTAGGGGCCTTTTGCCAACAGAAACGCCAGGGGTGTCCAGAACAGGGCGAACAGGCTGAATGCCAACAGACCGAGCAGCGAGCGCAGGCGCAGCACGGGCTCTTCGATGAACAGGCGGAACACGGAGCCGATCAGCGCCGGATACTTCAGCCCGGCGTGGCTGTGGTGCTGTGGCAGGCTGCGGTACAGCGCCACGGCGGTAAGTGCCATCAGCACGGCGGCCAGCACGTAGATACTGCGCCAGCCACCCAGCTCGGCCATGAAGCCGGCAGCAGTACGCGCCAGCAGGATGCCCAGCAGCAGGCCGCTCATCAGCGTGCCGACCGCGCGCCCACGCTGATGCGGCTCGCTCAGGGTTGCTGCCATCGGCACGAGGATCTGTGCCACCACCGAGAACAGCCCGGTCAGCGCCGTGCCGAGCAGCAGCCAGGGCAGGCTGGGTGCACAGGCGCTGATGACCAGGCCCAGGGTGGAGACAACGGTCATCACGGTAATCAACCGGCGCTGCTCGAACAGGTCGCCCAGCGGTGCCAGCAGCAACAGGCCGGCGCCATAGCTGAGCTGCGCGGCAATCACGATGCTGCCGGCGCTGGCGGTGCTCAGGCCAAACTGCTGGGCGATGCTGTGCAGCAGCGGTTGGGCGTAGTAGTTGCTGGCCACGGCCAGGCCTGTGGCGGTGGCCATCAGCAGGATCAAGGCGCGGCTGAGAGTGGGGGTGTGCATACAATTCTCGTGGGGGCAGTCGTGTGTGGTGATGATTATCAGCAAGTGCCAGGCATGACACCAATGTATAGTTTTCAACCTATTCATCTTGAAAGCAGATAGATCGATGAACCTCAAGCAGCTCGAATATGCCCTTGCCGTGGCCGACACCGGCAGTTTTACCCGCGCGGCGGAGCGCTGCCATGTGGTGCAGTCGGCGCTTAGCCATCAGGTGGCGCGGCTGGAGGCGCAGTTGGGGGTGAGCCTGTTCGAGCGTAGTTCGCGACGGGTGCGCCTGACACCTGCAGGGGAGGCCTTTGTGCTCAGTGCACGGCCAGCGGTGGAGGCGGCCCGGCGCATTGCCGATGATGTGGCGGCGGCCTGTGGCCAGGTACGCGGGCGGCTGGCGATTGGTGAAATCAGCTCGCTCACCGCGCTGGACCTGGTCGACCTGTTGGCGGTGTTCCACGGTCTTTATCCGGATGTGGATGTACGCTGGCTCACGGCCAAGAGCGAATCGCTGATCGCTGATGTGCTCGAGCGGCGCCTGGACGTGGGTTTTATCGGGCTGTGGCAGGGCGAGGTGGTGCAGGGGGTGCAGCATCGCTTGCTGGCCAGGGAAGAACTGGCCGCTGTGTTGCCGTTGGGGCACCGCTTGGCGGGCAGGGCACAACTGGCGCTGGCTGACCTGGCAGGCGAGGTGTTGGTGGATTTCCCCGAAGGCACTGGGGCGCGACGACAGACCGACGAGGCGTTTCAGGCGGTGGGGTTGCAGCGCAGGGTGCAGTTCGAGATCGGGCATGTTCGTCTGGTGGAGAAATTCGTGCAGCGGGGCATGGCCGTCGGCCTGGTGCCCGAGCGGGTGGCTCAGGGCATCGAAGGGGTGGCCGTGGCGCGGTTGGTGGATGCGCCGGTACGGCACTTGTATGCGGTGTGGTCGTCCAGCCCCACACCGGCTGCCCGGGCTTTTCTGGACGTGATGGAACAAGGCCTGGGGGCAAGGAAAGGCTAAGCCTGTGCCGGCCTTTTCGCGGCACAGGCAACCTTTCAATCAGGCTGCAAACCCACCGTCCACCGTCAGGCTGGCACCGGTGATATACCCGGCTTCAGGCCCCGCCAGGTAAGCGACAAAGCTGGCAATCTCCTCCGGCTCGCCGTACCGCCCAACGGCCATCAGCGGAATCAGGCTCTCGGCGAACTCGCCACTGGCCGGGTTCATGTCGGTGTCCACTGGCCCGGGCTGCACGTTGTTCACGGTAATGCCTTGCGGCCCGAGGTCGCGTGCCATGCCGCGGGTCAGGCCGACCAGTGCCGACTTGCTCATGGCGTACGGTGCACCGCCGGCAAACGGCATGCGCTCAGCGTTGGTGCTGCCAATGTTGATGATGCGACCCCCTTGGTCCATATAGCGTGCCGCGGCCTGGCTGGCGACGAATACGCTGCGTACGTTCACGGCCAGCATGTGATCGAAGTCGGCCAGGTCGAACTCTGTCACCGGGGCCACTGCCAGCACACCGGCGTTATTGACCAGGATATCCAGCCGGCCCAAGGCCTTCACAGTGTCATCCACTGCCAACTGCACAGCTGCCGCATCAGCGCTGTCAGCCCGCAGGGCCAAGGCTTTGCCGCCGTTCTCGGTAATTTCCCGAGCCAGTTCTTCAGCCGGGCCGGCAGAGCTGACATAGGTGAAGGCCACTTGCGCGCCTTCGCGGGCCAGGCGCCGCACGATGGCTGCGCCAATGCCTCGGGAACCGCCCTGTACCAGGGCCACTTTGCCTTCGAGTGTAAGTTGCTTGGACATGCTGTTCTCCTGCTGGAAGCCAGGCCGAAATGCCTTGGATAGGCACAGTATCGGCGCACGATTACCTACTGATAAGATGGCAATCACTATCAGCAGAGTAAACCTTTGGTTGCTAATCATGGCCATGGAATCATTCAGCGCGTTGGAATGCTTCATCCGCAGTGCCGAGGTCGGCAGTTTTGCCGAAGCCGCCAGGCGCCTGAGCCTTACCCCGGCTGCCGTGGGCAAGCACGTTGCGCAGCTGGAAGCGCGCCTGGGTGTGCGGTTGTTCCAGCGTAGTACCCGCAAGCTGACCTTGACCGAAGCGGGGCAGCGTTTTCTCGGCGAGGTCAGTGACAGCTTTCGCACCATTCAGTACGCCGTGGCCAACCTGGCCAGTGCAGAAGGCCAGCCGGCCGGGTCGTTACGGGTGAGCATGGGCACGGTGTTCGGGCGCTTGTACGTGCTGCCGTTGCTGGGGGAATTCTTGCGCCGCTACCCGGCGATTACCCCGGATTGGCATTTCGACAACCGCCAGGTCGACCTGATCGGCCAGGGCTTCGATGCAGCGATTGGCGGTGGTTTCGAACTGCCGCCAGGGGTGGTGGCGCGCAAGCTGACCCCGGCGCACCGGGTGTTGGTGGCGGCGCCGGCCTATCTGCAGCGGCACGCGCCGATAGAAGACCCGCAAGTGCTGCAACGCCATGACGGCATCCTGGTCCGGTCACCGCAGACCGGGCGGGTGCGCTCGTGGCCGTTGACCAGCCGTTGGCAGGCGCAGCAGCCGCTGCAATTGCGCCAGGCGATGACCATGAGCGATTCGGACGCGGCGTGCGCAGTGGCCGAGCAGGGGCTGGGTATTGCCCTGGTGAGCCTGCCGTTTGCCGTGCCCTACTTGCTGGCCGGTCGGCTGCTGCGGGTGTTGCCGGACTGGTATGTGGACGATGGGTATATCAGCCTGTATTTCGCCGAGCACAAGCTGTTGCCGGGCAAGACCCGGGTGTTCGTCGATTTTGTGGTGGAGCAGTTTGCCGAGCAGGGGCTGGCGGGGCGTTTCGATGCCTTGCAGGCCCTTTAGAGAATTATTGCCTGCGCCGGCCCTTTCGCGGGCCCGCCCGTTCCCACAGGGACATCACAGCCCTGAAGACAGTGGGAACCTTGTGGGAGCGGGCGTGCCCGCGAAGAGGCCGGTTCAGACAACATCGACAATGAACGATACCTGCGCCCCCAGGCTCACCTCGTCATCCACCCGCTTGCCCAGCAACAGCTGCCCCAGCGGCGATCGTGGGGTAATCACCGTCACCAACCCGTCCCCCTCGCCAATCTTCAATCCCGCTGCCTCAGGCCCGAGAAACAGCCGGCGCTGCCCGCCGTCTTCATCTTCCAGGGTCACCAGGTTGCTTACCTGCACGCCGCGCCCCGGGTCATAATCACGCAGCAGCAACTGCTGGTAGATCACCAGCGCCTGGCGGATCTCGGCACTGCGGCGGGCCTGGCCGGTGGCCAGGTACGAGGCCTCCAGGCCCAGCGTGTCGTACTTGTTCTCGGCGATGTTCTCCTCGGCGGTGGCGGCCTCGTAGGCGGTTTGCGCCGCGCGGGTCAGCACGTCCAGATCATGTTCGAGGGTGGCGACAATCAGCGCCAGCAGGTGGGGCTTGTCCATGGTCAGTAACAGAACTCCAGCACGTTGGCCTGGCTTTTTTCGGTGGGCGCGGTACGGTTTTGCTGCAGCCAGAACTGGCACTTGGGGCTGTTGAGGTTGCGCGGGTTGCCCTGTGCGGCATCGGCGGCCTGTTGCAGCGCCTGTTTGTGCAGGATGTCCTTGTAGCGTTCGAACATCTCGGCCTGGGCATCCTGGGCTGGGGCCGGTGCAGGCGTTGCAACGGGGCGGTCTGCATGCGGGGCTACAACCTGGGCCAGGGGTTGCACCTGCTGGGGCCACAACTGTTGTGCCAGCCACAGGCTCGCGGCAATGGCCATGGCGCCTAGCCACAGGCCCAAGGCAACGCACATGATCAACGGCAACGGCTTGAGGGTGATCTTCAGTTCACGGTGGCGTGGCATGGCAGCCTCCTGGCAGCGTGGTAGGGGGGCATTGTCGCATGCGCTTGGGCATTTTTCTGCGCAGGTGCTTTTGTCAGCGCCAAATTATGCGCAGAATTCGCGGTTTTTGCACCAGCACGGGAGGGGCGCATGAAAGCCACCTGGGACATCTTCTGCAGCGTCGTCGACAACTACGGCGATATCGGCGTGACCTGGCGCCTGGCCCGGCAGTTGGTGGCCGAGCACGGCCTGGCGGTGCGCCTGTGGGTGGATGACCTCAACGCTTTCACGCCCATGTGCCCTGGCGCCGACGCCACGGCTGCGCAACAGTGGCAGCACGGCGTGGATGTGCGCCACTGGCCGGCAGCGTGGTTGCCGGTGGCGCCGGCCGATGTGGTGATCGGCGCGTTTGCCTGCCAGTTGCCGGCGGCGTATGTCGAGGCCATGCGTGCCCGTCCGCAGCCGCCGCTCTGGCTCAACCTCGAATACCTGAGTGCCGAGGACTGGGTGGAGGGTTGCCATGGGTTGCCTTCGCCGCAGCCCAACGGTTTGCGCAAGGTATTCTTTTTCCCGGGCTTTACCGACAAAACGGGCGGTTTGCTGCGCGAAGGTTCACTGCTGGCCCGGCGTGATGCGTTCCAGCAGTCGGCGGAGGCGCGCCGTGCCTTTTTGCAGGGGCTTGGTGTAGACCCTGTGCCGGGTGCGCTGCTGATCTCGCTGTTCGCCTATGAAAACCCACAGCTGGGCAACTGGCTTGATGCCTTGGCCACGGCTGACCAGGCCTGCCACCTGTTGGTCCCGCAGGGGCGCATCGTCGCGGGGCTCAGCCAGTGGCTGGGCGAGGGGCCGCTGCACGTGGGTGATGTGCGCACGCGTGGGGCGCTGACCGTTCAGGTGCTGCCTTTCGTCAGCCAGGACGACTTCGACCGGCTGCTATGGAGCTGCGATTTCAATGCCGTGCGTGGCGAAGACTCGTTCGTGCGTGCGCAGTGGGCGGGGCAGCCGATGCTGTGGCACATCTATGTGCAGGACGAGAATGCCCATTGGGAAAAACTCGAAGCGTTCCTCGCGCATTATCGCTGCGGCCTGTCAGACGATGCCGATGCAGCCCTGTTGGGCCTGTGGCGTGCATGGAACATGGATTTCGACATGGGCCAGGCCTGGCGGGCGGCCCGCCAGCATTGGCCGGAACTGCAGCAGCATGCCCGCCTTTGGGGGGCGCGACAGGCCGCTCAGCCGGACCTTGCCGAAGCGCTAGTACACTTTTACCGAAATTCGCTATGATACGCGGCCTCGATTTTTATAAATCCATCCAGATTCGGATACTTCGTAATGAAAACTGGTAAAGAACTGAAACCCGGTACCGTACTGCGGATCGACAACGACCCGTGGCTGGTTCAAAAAGCTGAGTTCACCAAGTCGGGCCGTAACAGCGCGATCATGAAGACCAAGCTGAAGAACCTGCTGACCGGCTACAAGACCGAAACCGTGTACGGTGCGGACGACAAGCTGGACGACGTGATCCTGGATCGCAAAGAAGCGACCCTGTCGTTCATCAATGGTGACGAGTACACCTTCATGGACACCACCGACTACACCATGTACGAGCTGAACGCCGAAGACATCGAAGCCGTTCTGCCGTACATCGAAGAAGGCATGGAAGACGTCTGCGAAGCCGTGTTCTTCGAAGGCCGTCTGGTGTCGGTTGAGCTGCCGACCACCATCAGCCGTAAAGTTGTCTACACCGAGAACGCTGCTCGCGGTGACACCTCCGGCAAAGTCATGAAGCCTGCCAAGCTGGCGAACGGTACCGAGATCTCGGTTGCCGACTTCATCCAGATCGACGAGTGGATCGACATCGACACTCGCGACAACAGCTTCAAAGGCCGTTCCAAGAAGTAATGCTTCTTGCGAGACGCAAAAAACCCGGCGCAAGCCGGGTTTTTTTATGCCTGTGTGCTCGTGCTTTTGTGGGTGCAACTGTCGTGCTCAATTTCTAAAAGCTGGCGCAGATCCGTGTGGGAGCGGGCTTGCCCGCGAACACGGGCGAAGCCCGTGCCATCCACCGCGGTGTATTCTTCGCGGGTAAACCCGCTCCCACAGGGGATCGCGCAAGCCTTTGCGCCTTAGACGGTTACGTGCAGGCGCACATCCACATTACCGCGGGTGGCATTGGAGTACGGGCACACCTGGTGCGCCTTTTCCACCAGCCCTTCGGCATCGGCCTGGGCCAGGCCCGGCAGGTTGATGTGCAGGTCGATGTCCAGGCCGAAACCGCCCGGGATCTGGCCGATGCCCACCTTGGCGGTGATCGAGGTATCTGCCGGCAGGGCTTTCTTCTCTTGCCCGGCCACGAATTTCAAGGCGCCGATGAAACAGGCCGAGTAACCGGCGGCGAACATCTGCTCGGGGTTGGTGCCGTCACCGCCCGCGCCGCCCAGTTCCTTGGGGGTGCTCAGGCTGACTGCCAGCTTGCCGTCGCTGGAGCGGGATTTGCCGTCGCGCCCACCGGTGGAGGTTGCTTCTGCGATGTACAGCGGAGTGACCTTTTGCATCTTGAGCCTCGCTAATGTGCTGTGCACTCCCGTTTGCAGGAGGGCGGGGGTTGGTGTGGAATTTAAATTAGCGCGCAATTAGTTAGTGCGCAAGATAAATAATCGCCGTTCATCGGAACGGCCATTTCACAGCATAGCGTTCAGAGGTTTTTTTGCAGGTTGTCGCGCAGGATCAGCAGGTCGGCTTGCAGTTGCTGCAGCTGCTCCAGGCTGCGCCCGCTGGCCTTGAGAATGCATTGCGGCACCTCTTTGGCCTGCTGTTGCAGGGCGCGGCCCTTGTCGGTCAGTTGCACCATCACTACCCGTTCATCTTCGCGGCTGCGGTTACGCTGCAACAGGCCTTCGCTTTCCAGGCGCTTGAGCAGCGGGGTCAGCGAGCCTGGGTCGGTCAGCAGGTGCTGGCTGATTTCGCCCACCGTCAGGCCGTCATGCTCCCAGAGCACGAGCATGGCGAGGTATTGCGGGTAAGTCAGGCCCAGCGCCTGCAGCAGCGGCTTGTAGACCTTGGTCATCAGCAACGAGGTGGAGTGCAGGGCGAAACAGACCTGGTTGTCCAGCAGCAGCTCGTCACAGGAGGCTTGGGTGTCGGCGTTCATGCAGGTCCTTGAAAGTGATCAATGGAAAATTCTGGCACGCTGATCATCAGTGCGCGAGTTAATCGCGCAGTTCACTGCGCAAGGCCAGGTCCCAGGGTGGAATCGGGCTGAAGCGGCTCTTGAGGAATTCGAGCAGCAAACGGCTGCGAGAGTTCGTTTCATGTGCCAGGCGTAGCGCGTAAATGCCGCTGGTCTCGGCTTCAGGCAAGCCGCCGTCGCAGAACAACGGGATCAGCTCGCCGCGCAGCAGGTATTCACTGATCAGCCAGGTGGGAAGGTGGGCTATCCCCAGGCCGGCGAGGGCGCCGAACAGCAGGGTTTCGGCATTGTTGGCGGCCATGCGCATGCGCGCGGGTCGGTACAGGCGGGTTTGCCCGGCCACACTGAAGCGCCAGGCGAACGGCGGCGCCAGGCCATCCCAGTCGAGCCCGTCATGCCCGGGCAGTTCGCTGGGGCAGGTGGGGATGCCGCGGCTGGCCAGGTAGGCGGGGCTGGCGCAGGCGATGCGCACCATGTAGGCGAGCGGCGTGGCGACCAGGCGGGTGTCGGCCAAAGGGCCGGCGCGCAGCACCAGGTCGACCTCGCCCAGGTGGCTGCCCTGCAGGTCGACGAAACTGTCGATCAACCGCAGTTGCACGTCCAGGCCCGGGTAGGCCACCAGGAAGTCGGCAATGGCCGGGGCCAGGTGGCGGCGGCCAAACGCGGCAGGTGCGTCGATGCGGATCAGGCCTTCCGGGGCATTGCTCAGTGACACCGCTTCGGCCCGGGCCAGGCGCAACTCCTCGATGATGCGCCTGGCCCGCTCGGCAAAGGCGTTGCCTGCAGGCGTGGCCCGCACTGCGTGGGTGCTGCGGGTGAACAGGCGGCTGCCGACGGCGCTTTCCAGGTTGTCGATGCGCCGTGCTACCGCAGACGGGGTCAGCGGGTGGCGACGGGCGGCGGCAGAAAAACTGCCGGTTTCCAGCACATCGAGGAACAGGCTCAATTGGTCGGTCAGGGTATCGGGGCTCATGGTTGCCTTGCTTTTGCGAAAAGCGCACAGCCATTGTGCGCTGCTGTGCGTTTCCCCGCTAGCGCGCAATCGTTAGCATGCTCGCATTATGGGTAAAGGCGGAGGAGGCCCTGATGATCGAGTGGTTGTTGTATATCGTGCTGGGCGCTGCCCTGGGCACCATGGGGGGCTTGTTCGGCATTGGTGGCGGGCTGATTGCGATTCCGGCGCTGGGCGTGTTGTTCGGCCTGGACCAGCAGTTGGCGCAGGGGACCGCGTTGGTGATGGTGGTGCCGAACGTGTTGCTGGCGCTGTGGCGGTATCACCAGCGCAACCGCATCGCGTTGCGCCATGCGTTGCCGCTGTCGGCGTGCAGCTTTCTGTTTGCCTGGCTGGGGTCGATCTGGGCGGTGGGGCTTGATGCGCATTCCATGCGCCTGGGTTTTGTCGGCTTTCTGGTGGTGCTGGCGGTGTGGAACGTGGTGCGGATGTTCATGAAGGTGTCGCCGCCGAGTGCCGAGCTGCGTCATGCCTGGCCGTGGCTGGGTGTGCTGGGCAGCTTTGCCGGCACAATGGGCGGCTTGTTCGGGGTGGGTGGGTGGGGCCGTAGTGGCCACGCCGGTCCTGACCAGTGTGTTCGGCGCTACCCAGGTGGTGGCGCAGGGGTTGTCACTGGCGCTGGCGGCGCCGAGTACCGTAGTCACGCTGGTGACCTATGGCGTGCACCATAGCGTTGACTGGGGGGTGGGGATTCCGTTGGCGGTGGGGGGCTTGCTCAGCATCAGTTGGGGCGTGAAGCTGGCCCACGCGTTGCCGGAGAAGGCATTGCGGGCGATGTTCTGTGTGTTTCTGGTGGTCTGTGCGGTGATGCTGGGGTTTGAGCTGTGAGATTTTTGGGCCGCTTTGCGGCCCCAGATTACTTGAAACCCTCAACGATGTAGTCGGCCATGCAGTCGGTAATGGGCGAGGGGGTCTGGGTACTGCGCACCAGCATTACATTGGCCATCGGTAATTGCGGCAGCCCTTCGCTCTCACCCAGTACGCGGATGTTGCCCCCGATCAGGCTCTGCAACTGCGCGGTCACTGCCAGCCCGGCGGTGACGATGGCAAAGATCGCCGCCAGGCTTGGGCTGGTGTAGGCAATACGGTAATCGATGCCCTGTGCCTCCAGCGCATTGCAGGTCCAGGCGCGACAGAAGCAGTCGGTGTTGAACAGCGCCACCGGCATCGGCCGTTGTTCGTGCGGGCAAAAGCCTTCTGCCGCGGCCCACACCAGGCGTTCCTGGCGCAGCAACTGGCCAATCTCGTTGCCGGGCTCGCGGGTGACGATGGTCAGGTCCAGATCCTGGCGCAGCATCAGCTGCTTGGACGAGTCGCAATGCACTTCCACCTGCACCAGCGGGTAGGCCTGGGCAAAGCTCGACAGGATGGTCGGGAGGAAGCGCATGGCGTAGTCGTCCGGTGTGCCGATGCGCACCAGTCCAACCATGTGCGGCATGCGCAGGGTGTTGAACACTTCGCCATGTAACTTGAGAATGCGCCGGGCATACCCCAGCAGGACCTGGCCTTCGGCGGTCAGCCGCAACTGACGGCCATCACGTTCGAAGAGCTGGCGCTGCAGAACGTCTTCTTCCAGGCGTTTCATCTGCATGCTGACGGCTGACTGGGTGCGGTTGACCACTTCGCCTGCACGGGTAAAGCCGCCTTGCTCGGCAATGGCGACGAAGGTGCGCAGGACGTCCGCGTCGAGGCTCTGGTACTGGGACATTGCATCAATCTCCGAGATGCATCGCATCAGAAACATTCGTTGGATTGATCTTATGCCTGGCGTGAGACTGAAGCCATCAACACGGAGGGCTTCACGATGAAAGGTCATGTCAGCAGCATCCAGCAACCTGCCTTTTCCCTGAGCTACCTGTGGCATGCTGCCCTGCAGCGTCCGGCGCGTTGGCTGGAGTTGTACCGTCAGCGTCAGGAGCTGGCCAGCCTCAGTGATGCAACTTTGCGCGACTTGGGGTTGAGTCGGGCGGATATCCAGCAAGAGGCCGAGCGGCATTTCTGGGATGATCCACTGAGGAAGTGATGCCAGGCGTGGCAGTCGCTTCTGCTTCTGCTCCTGCTTTGGCTTTTGCTTCTAAGCGCGCGGTAGTTCAGGCGACGCAGATTGCGACTTCAGGAGG
>NZ_JBICII010000044.1:0-4612 GCF_043101865.1 Pseudomonas sp. zjy_15 | reverse complement strand
CTGAATGCGAGATGGAGATCGGTATCGGTAAAAGGATAGAGAGAGGACATGACGGGTCGTTTCCTTGGTTTGCCAATGTGACCGTCACGAAGGTAAGCGTTGCGGCAGGTGAAAAAGGAGTAGATGGTTACCGCTGCAAGCCTCATCGAAGGTCGTAGAACCGCGGGTTGCCACTGGGGTGGCACTGTGCTGTATGCTTGGGCGGTCTTCAGGGCGGGGTGCAAGTCCCCACCGGCGGTAAATCGAAAGATGAGCCCGCGAGCGCCCCGACCATGTCGGGGGTCAGCAGATCTGGTGCAACTCCAGAGCCGACGGTCATAGTCCGGATGAAAGAAGGCGTCATGCAGGGGCCATCCGGGCGCCCTTGCGCGCGCATTTTGTTCGCCCCGAGACGTTCATCGATCATTCACGAGGAGCGTTTCATGTTCACCCAGCACCACGCGCAATTCCCCAATGTTTCCGCCGCCATCACCGCCTTCAAGGCCGGGCGCCCTGTACTGTTGCTCGACGATGACGACCGCGAGGACGAAGCGGACATCATTGCTGCCGCCGAGAACATTTCGCTGCAGACCATGGCCATGATGATTCGCGATTGCAGCGGCATCGTCTGTCTGTGCCTGGACGAAGCCACCGTCGACGAACTGCAATTGGCGCCCATGGTGCAGAATAATCAGGCCCGGCACGGCACCGGTTTCACCGTGACCATCGAAGCGGCCGAAGGTATCACCACCGGGGTTAGCGCCCAGGATCGCATCACCACCATTGACGCAGCATTGCGCTCCAGCGCCGAACAGCGCCATATCGTCAGCCCGGGGCAGGTTTTTTTCCGCTGCGCGCCCGCAATGGCGGGGTGCTGACCCGCCGTGGGCATACCGAAGGTTCGGTGGACCTGGCGCGCCTGGCCGGCCTGCGCCCGGCAGCGGTCTTGTGCGAGCTGATGAACCCCGATGGCAGCATGGCCCGTGGTGAGCAGGTGGCGGTATATGCACGGCAGTACAATTTGCCGGTGCTGACCATCGAGGAACTGGCGCAGTACCGTGAGGCGATGCTGGAACGGGAAGCAGAGCCAGCCTGATCCACCGAACAGGGACGCTTTGCGGTCCTCGTGCGAGCGGCCCTTTCGCGACATAGGGCCGCTCCTCCTTCGGTCGGCATCAGCCGAGCAGTTGCCGGAAGTTTGCTCCCCCCGCCCCGCTCTGCTAGTGTCGCGCCGTTCTGAATGCCACCGAGACAGTCGCCATGGCCCGCAAAAAAGCCTCCCTCGATTTCGAGCAATCCCTCGCAGACCTGCAAGCACTGGTCGAGCGCCTGGAGAACGGCGAGTTGTCGCTGGAAGAGTCGCTGGCCGCCTTTGAACAAGGCATCGCCCTGACCCGTGACTGCCAGGGAGCCCTGGCCCAGGCCGAACAGAAGGTGCAAATTCTGCTGGAGCGCGACGGTGAACTGGCTGCCCAGCCCTTCGACGCGGAGCCGGAAGCATGATTGGCACCTACCAGGCCAGTTGCCAGGCGCGCGTCGACGCAGCCCTCGAACCGCTGTTCATCGCCCCGAGCAAAGAGCTGGAACGCCTTTACGCCGCCATGCGCTACAGCGTGATGAACGGCGGCAAACGCGTGCGCCCGTTGCTGGCCTACGCGGCCTGCGAAGCCTTGGGCGCCCCCGCCGAGCAGGCCAACGGTGCAGCCTGCGCGGTCGAGCTGATTCATGCTTACTCGCTGGTGCATGACGACCTCCCGGCCATGGACGACGACGACCTGCGTCGCGGCCAGCCGACCACCCACAAGGCGTTTGACGAAGCGTGCGCCATCCTTGCTGGCGACGGTTTGCAGAGCCTGGCTTTCAGTGCCCTGCTCGACCCTTGCCTGAGCCCGCAGATCGACAGCATTCGCCTGGCCATGGTTCAGGTACTGGCCAAAGCTGCCGGCCCGGCCGGCATGGTTGGCGGCCAGGCCATCGATCTCGGTTCGGTGGGCCAGAAGCTGGACCAGCAGGCGCTGGAGTTCATGCACCGGCACAAGACCGGCGCGCTGATCGAAGCCAGCGTACGCCTCGGCGCCCTGGCCAGTGCCCGTGCCGAACCGGCGCAGCTGGATGCCCTGCAAACTTATGCACAGGCCATTGGCCTGGCATTCCAGGTGCAGGACGACATCCTCGACGTGGAAAGCGACACTGCTACCTTGGGCAAACGCCAAGGTGCAGACATAGCGCGTGACAAACCGACCTACCCGGCCCTGCTGGGCCTGGAAGCCGCCAAAGCCTATGCAATCGAACTGCGCGACCAGGCGCTGGCCGCACTGCAAGGGTTCGGCGAAACGGCCGAACCGCTGCGGGCTTTGGCGCGTTACATCGTCGAACGCCGTAACTAAACAGCTTCACCTATCCCCGTAGGATCGGGTTTACCCGCGAATGCGATCTTGAATTTGCCGACGCATTCGCGGGTAAACCCGCTCCTACAGGGGGCCGCGTAACCTGTGGTCGAATGGGCACTTTTCCCACAATGGGGTAAACTGCCGCGTCTTCACACACCAATAACGACTCGCCTGATGCCCACGACGTTTCAAGAGATCCCCCGCGAACGCCCGGTCACGCCGTTGCTCGACCGCGCTGACACGCCTGCCGGCCTGCGCCGGTTGGCCGAAGCCGACCTGGAAACGCTGGCCGACGAACTGCGCCAGGAACTGCTCTACACCGTCGGGCAGACCGGTGGGCATTTTGGTGCCGGCCTGGGCGTGATCGAGCTGACCATCGCCCTGCACTACGTGTTCGACACCCCGGACGACCGGCTGGTGTGGGACGTGGGGCACCAGGCCTACCCGCACAAGATCCTCACCGGGCGCCGTAACCGCATGCTCAGCCTGCGCCAGAAGGACGGCATCGCGGCCTTCCCACGCCGCAGCGAAAGCGAGTACGACACCTTTGGCGTTGGCCACTCCAGCACCTCGATCAGCGCCGCGCTGGGCATGGCCATTGCTGCCCGCCTGCAGAACAGCGCACGCAAGTCGATCGCAGTGATTGGTGATGGCGCGCTGACCGCCGGCATGGCCTTCGAGGCGTTGAACCACGCCCAGGAAGTCAATGCCGACATGCTGGTGATCCTCAACGATAACGACATGTCGATTTCGCGCAACGTCGGCGGCCTGTCCAACTACCTGGCCAAGATCCTCTCCAGCCGCACCTACGCGAGCATGCGCGAAGGCAGCAAGAAAGTGCTGTCGCGACTGCCAGGCGCCTGGGAAATCGCCCGTCGCACCGAGGAATACGCCAAGGGCATGCTGGTGCCAGGCACGCTGTTCGAAGAGCTGGGCTGGAACTACATCGGCCCGATCGACGGCCACGACCTGCCCACCATGATCGCCACCCTGCGCAACATGCGTGATCTGAAAGGCCCGCAGTTCCTGCATGTGGTGACCAAGAAGGGCAAAGGCTTCGCCCCTGCCGAGATTGACCCGATCGGCTACCACGCCATCACCAAGCTGGAGCCGGCCGACAAGCCCGCCGCGCCGAAGAAAGCCAGCGGCCCGAAATATTCCGCGGTGTTCGGCCAGTGGCTGTGCGACATGGCTGCTGCCGACAACCGTCTGGTGGGCATTACCCCAGCGATGAAGGAAGGCTCGGACCTGGTCGACTTCAGCGAACGCTACCCTGAGCGCTACTTCGACGTTGCGATTGCAGAGCAGCATGCCGTGACCTTGGCGGCCGGCATGGCCTGTGAGGGCAGCAAGCCGGTGGTGGCGATTTATTCCACCTTCCTGCAGCGTGCCTACGACCAGCTGATCCACGACGTGGCGGTGCAGAACCTCGACGTGCTGTTCGCCATCGACCGTGCCGGCCTGGTCGGCGAGGATGGCCCGACCCACGCCGGCAGCTACGATCTGTCGTACCTGCGCTGCATCCCGGGCATGCTGGTGATGACCCCCAGCGACGAGAACGAACTGCGCAAGATGCTCAGCACCGGCCACCTGTACAACGGCCCGGCCGCTGTACGGTACCCGCGTGGTACCGGCCCGAATGCGCCGATCAGCGGTGACCTGCAACCACTGGAGATCGGCAAGGGCGTGGTCCGCCGCCAGGGCGAGAAAGTGGCCCTGCTGGTGTTTGGCGTACAACTGGCCCAGGCCATGCAAGTGGCCGAACAGATCAACGCCACGGTGGTCGACATGCGCTTCGTCAAGCCGCTGGACGAGGCGCTGGTGCTGGAGCTGGCAGGCAGCCATGAGCTGCTGGTAACCATCGAAGAGAACGCCATCATGGGTGGCGCGGGCGCTGCGGTGGGTGAGTTCCTTGCCAGCCAGGCAGTGCTCAAGCCGCTTCTGCACCTGGGGCTGCCGGATATCTATGTCGAGCATGCCAAGCCTGCGCAAATGCTGGCTGAGTGCGGGCTGGATGCGGCCGGGATCGAGGCTTCGGTGAAGGCCCGCATGGCCAGGCTCGGGCTCTAGGGCCCTTTCGCGGGTAAACCCGATCCTACGACGGGCTGCGCCCGATTACCGATGTGTGCCCACTGTAGATGCGGGTTTACCCGCGAATACGGTTGCGGCGGCAACAGTGAACCGCTGGTGGAAATTGGCCTGCAGGACCGGCCCTTTCGCGGGTAAACCCGCTCCTACGACGG